>JABMQF010000010.1 GCA_013203345.1 Candidatus Woesearchaeota archaeon | reverse complement strand
CATATTATGTGCTTGAATAACATCACGTCCGATTTGCGTCCGATTTGCGTCCGATTCACGTCCGATTCACGTCCGATTCGGATAAGGGTAGTGGATGGCAACATAGATAATTCCATCTCCCAATACAAGAAAAAACAATCAGGCAACCTGGAGGACATCTGACGCAGAAGATGGACAAGGCTAAAATCAAGCGACTGGTGAAGCAGAAGGAGAGCCCTACTCTCGAGTTTAAGCTCTCACTATCTGAGCCGGACAGGATTGTAGAGACAGCCTGCTCCTTCGCGAACACCAAAGGGGGTGTTATCCTTATTGGCGTTTCAGACAAAGGCGTTGTCAGGGGCCTGGATATCGGCAGGCAGACAGTCGAAGGCCTGACCAATAAGATTGTTGACAACACAGATCCAAGCCTTTACCCTGAAATCACTGTTGAAAATATTGACAACAAGGACATCATCATGATCAATGTAGAGCCAAGCCCCAACCAACCCCACACTGCATTTGGCCGTCCCTTCATCAGGGTCGGCAAGAACACCAAACTGATGAAGCAGTCCGAGTACGAGCAGCTGCTGCTGAAAAGAAAGAACATATCTTTTGACAGCCAGGTCTGCGAGGGCGCGAGCTTGAAGGATATTGACGAGGCTAAGGTTAAGTGGTTTTTAGGCAAAGCAAAGCTTGAAAGAAGGTTGGATATATACCAGACAACACCACTTCAGGAAGCGTTAAGAAGGCTGGACCTGATGAAGGATAGCGCTCTTTCAAATGCCGCGATCCTGTTGTTTGGTAAGAATCCGCAGGCGTTTTTCCATCAGGCAGAAGTCAGGTGTGCGAGATTTAAAGGGACAGAACCATTGGAATTTATTGATATGAAGGTTTTTGGGAAGGATATGATCGCTCAAAGGGAAGATTCATTGGCGTTTGTTAAAGAGCATATCAGATTAGGTGCTGTGATAAAAGGCACAGAACGGGTTGAGAGGTGGGAATACCCTCTTGAAGCGGTGAGGGAAGCAATAACAAACGCTATCTGCCACCGTGATTATGGGCTGACCAGCAATGTTCAGGTCAGGATTTTCGATGATAGGATAGAGATATGGGGCTGCGGGTCATTGCCGCCACCATTGTCAATAGACGATTTGAAAACAAAGCATGATTCAGTTTTGAGAAACGTATTGATTGGAAAATGTTTCTTTTTGATCAAGTTCATTGAGCAGTGGGGGACTGGAACGAATAGGATAATCAAGGAATGCTTGAAGCATGGTCTGCCAGAGCCTCTGTTTGAGGAAATTGCTGGCAATCTCGTAGTCTCCTTCCGAAAGTATAGGATTACAGGGGAGTACTTGGCCGGACTTGGGTTGAATAGACGGCAGAGAATGGCACTTGAATACATCAAGGAGAAAGGCAGGATAACAAACAGGGATCTTCAGGAATTGTGTCCTAGAGTGACCAGGAAAACAGTAGCGCGGGACATGAAAGAATTGATTGAAAAAAGATTAATCCGCCAAAGAGGTAAGAAGAAGGGGGTTTACTATGATTTATTTTAGTTATGGGACATTTATGGGACATTTATGGGACATAATTGGCCCTTATACATCAAGCTTTATCGAGAAATTTGGTTCGGGAATCCAAATGATCAACGAGATTTCAAAAGAGTTTGGGATTCCGAAACCTGCATTCGAGAAGAATCCTGTCGAGACAAAGATAGTTTTCAGACCTCTGGATGATAAATGGAAAGAAGATGCTGTTTTGAATGAAAGACAGGAGAAGGAGCTCGAATACATTAGGGAGAAAGGAAGTATAACCAACAAAGAATACAGAGAGATAAATGATGTATCTAATAAGACGGCGTTTCAGGATCTGGTTGAATTGTTAGAGAAAGGTCTGGTTGCTAAAAAAGGCAGGGGAAGATCATCGCAATACATCTTAAGGTAACGATTAGGTAATGATTATGAAAAACCAAAGAAATGGCATGAAAGGATTCAAAGCATTACGTACCCGATACAGTTCAAGTCCGGACATCAAAAAAGAGAAGAGGCAGGAGATATTCATGAAGGCAAAAGAACACAAAGGAAAAAGGCAAGACAGCCCGGAGGACATATTATGTGCTTAAATAACATCACGTCCGATTTGCGTCCGATTTGCGTCCGATTTGCGTCCGATTCGGATAAGGACAGCAAATGTATTTTGACGGAAATGCCCGGAAATGAGAAAATGGAATGTGTACATAGGACAATAAGCAATGTCAAGGACAAATCAGACCGCCTGGACATCAACCCAGACAACGTAGACAGGTCAGTATCCCAATACGAAAAGAAACGATCAGGCAACCTAGAGGACATCTGACGCAGGAAGATGGACAAAGAACAAATCATGCGATTGGTGAAGCGGAAGGAGAGCACTATTAAAATCAGGATTAGTGATGGAAAAAGGAAGAGGCAGGAGTTTATGTTATGTCCTAAGATGATGGCACGATTATGGCACGATTATGGCACGATTAAGCTAAATACGAAACCGCCTAAAATCAATGAGTGCAGGGATGCTGTTTTGGTTACATTGAACAGGCAAGTGCAAGAACATGAAAAACCGCAATCAGGCAACCTGGAGGACATCTGAAATGAAAAACAGAATCCTCCACACAAGAAAAGCAGAACTCACAGCAATGCTGATAGTGATATCAGTGATAGCAATAATGGGTGCTGGTGCTTTCATCCTAGGCGGTGGGATAACAGGCTTACAAGTAAGAGACAACACCACCGATGAAGTTGTGAGTGCGTGGGCAACTACAAATGTGAATGCAGGATTTACTTGTCCTTATGATGCATCAACAACTGGAGAGAGGTATTTGTTCAGAAGTGGTGTAACGACTTGTGAAACTACCCAAGATGCTATAACAATAGATGCGAATGATATTACAATTGAATGTGAAGATGGAGCAAGGTTTGTAGGTGCTGGGAATGGAGTAGGAATTGTATCATATAGTTATTCAAATGTGAAAATAATTAATTGTGACATTTCAGGATTTGCTACAGGAATATTTGTTTCTACAGGAGATGATTGGAGTATAGAAGACAACAATATTCATGACATCGAGGGCTGGGGTATTAGTTTTTATGGAACTGATGATTCAAACATTACGAGGAATTCGCTCGATGATTTTTATTCAGGGAGTGGTGCAGCAAATTCAATAAGAATAATAAGTTATTCTAATGACAATAATATATCATTTAACACATTCTCGGGAAGGATGAATAGTGGTATATATTTTAGTGAATCTAGTACTAATTATGTTACATCAAATACTTTTAGTCCTTCTCCAGAGCATTCTGCAGTTAGAATAGATGAGAATTCAGATCATATTTATGTTTCATATAATGATTTTCTAACAACAGGTGCTGCAAATGGAGCAGTTTACGTTGAAGGAGATTATAGTCATATTTGGTTGAATAATTTCTATAGTCAGGACATCACTATTTCGGGAACCACTAATTATGAGCTATGCGGGTTGGAAAGTAATGATGTAATGCAAAATACTTTCGGGAATTATTATGGGGACAGTCTTTCGGCTCCATCCGGTGCCTGTGATCCTCAATACAAAGCAACTCTCCCTGAACCTTACGACCCAGAAGAAGGACTTCCTCTCCTATGCGGTGCAACAGTTCTCGGCCCTATAACATTAACTGAGGACCTTCAAGACCAAGACCCGGATACCTCTGATCAACAATGCCTTGGAAATGGTCTAATAATTGGTGCCGACAATGTATTCATTGACTGTGGAGAATCAGATAATTTCCAAATAACAGGTAATGATGAGGACAATGACTTTGGAATAGGACCTGATGGGGATTATGATAATTTAGAAATTAGAAATTGTGACGTTAGCGGATTTGGTCACGGTTATAGTTCAGATATTTATACAACCACAGGCACAATCAACGTTCATCACAATATATTTCATGATAATGTATATGGGGGAGTTGACGCTGAAAATTTTGATGATGATGTAGCTATATCTAATAATGAAATTTATTCTAATGGTAATGTGGGTATATGGGTGGCAGGCACACCTAACACCCAAGTTATTGACAATAACCAAATTCGTGAGAATGGGGGTTATGGTCTTTACATCGATGCCGCATCTAGTGAAATTACAGATAACGAAATATATGGAAATTTAGATGGTATTTATGTAAACAACAGGGATTATACTAGAATAGAAGATAATAACATTTATGATAACACTAATAATGGGATAGATGTTTTCAGCGACACATCTTCTGTCACAAACACATTGATTGGAAGAAATACTCTTAATAATACAGGAACAGGATTCGATCTTGTTTGGAATCTTGGTGATAGCACTAATCACATTTACCTGAATCATTTCTATGGAAACGGTGTTGATGATTCTTTTTCAAATGACTATTGTGTTGATGGTGGCAACTTCTACCGCCACGACATGCCTACTGTAAGAATAGGCACTGACGACTGCGGCCCCTCAGAGATTGAATGCCCTGTTCTCGGCACACCTACATTTAACGAATGGAGCGCCACACAGCACGAAATCACAACATCAACCAGGTATTTCGATGTTGAGATAGCAGATTTCAACAACGATGGATATGATGATGTTGTTGCAACTTTAGATTCGGGAGGTCTTCACCTTTGGAGAAACAGTGGAAGCGGTTTTTCACTGGTAGACTTGGTTGGAAGTGTACACTATCATGTTGCTGTTGGAGACCTTAATGGTGATGATCTGGTTGACATTGTCGCTGCTGATAACACTAATGGTATTTTCTGGTGGAGGAACAATGGATTTAGTGATTTTACTGAAATTGGATTGTCACCTTCACCCGAAAGCGCGAATGCTGCCGAGATAGCTGACATGAATAATGATGGTTTATTGGACATTGTAGTTGGATACACCAGTGGTGTTGATCTTGTCTGGTTTGAGAATCAGGGCGGTGAACAATTCAATCAACACCCCATTTCAAGTTCATTGCAATTTTTAGGTGATATTGCACTTGCGGACCTTAATAGCGACGGCTACATGGATATTGTCTGCGCTGAGAGGAGTGCAAACCAGATTGTATGGTTCAGAAGTAATGCGGGTCTGACATTCACAGAGGATTCTATGCCAACATCTTTCGATTATCCGGACAGCGTGTATGTTTATGATTTAAACAATGATGGACATATGGATATTGTTGCTGCATCTTCAGTCGAAGACCATATTTCCTGGTGGGAGAACTTTGGAATTGGAAATTTTGGGGGGGAAAATATACTGACTCCTGATGTAGCTATCTCTTATGGTGTTGCTGCTTATGATTTGGATTCGGACGGCGACAATGATGTGATTGCGGCCTCCAGGTCAAGTCCTCACCTTGTCTGGTGGGAGAACAGAGAAGGAGCATTCCACCAGCATACAATAGATGATACTCTTACTAGTCGCGACAGGCTCGCTTTGGGCGACATGAATAATGATGGTGACATCGATGTTGTGGCCGTAGCCGAGAGTAACGATGGTATATACTGGTGGTCACTAGTAGAACCTAATATAACATCAGGTCCTAACAGATGTCCTTCAACAGTCCTGCCTATTGGTAATCCACCAGAGGGTATGGTAGAGAACACATTCTACAACATCTCGGAGATAAACATAACCTGGACAGAACAGGACCACTCACCAGCTCTGCCGATAACATATGCTGTTGATATTATTGATGGGCTGGAGACAACATTGCTCGGCACAATAGACACCTTGTTGATGTCCTGGGATGTGTCAGGTGTCATGGAGAGCCATGAGTATGATGTGGCTGTAACCCCTAACGATGGCACTGTCAACGGCACTATAGCGCCCAGTGATACATTTTCCATCTCTAACGACGCAGACAATGACGGCTACTCTGTCCTCACTCAATTCCAGGAAAGTGATTCCTGGGACTGCGATGACCAAAACATTGACATTCACCAGCCTGTATCAAGGGAGAACATAACTGAAGCAGGCTTATGCTACAACACAGTTGAAGATGACTGCGATGGTCTCACAGACTGGCTTGACACTGGCTGCGGTAATAGCTTTACTCCAGGCTCTTTTGATGATACTATTTACATAGATGGTTCAATAATAGATATAGAGACATGTGAATTAGCAACCGGAGGCTACTTAGCACTCATAGACAACCCCTACGGTAAGGTTGAGTACTTCACACCAACAAACCTTTCAGGTGTAAACTTAGACGCTATATTTGATATAGATCACAACAGCATTGATGTAGACCCAACAGCGACGAATGGTGACCGCTTCAACAAGCAGGCAACTGTAACTTTCTACAATCT
>JABMQF010000009.1 GCA_013203345.1 Candidatus Woesearchaeota archaeon | reverse complement strand
TATCAATGAATTCATAAGCCATTACAACGAAAACAGACCTCACATGAGCCTTAATTACAAAACTCCAAAAGAAGTATGGAATGAACATTTAAATGTAAAGTAGTTTCGTGATGTAAAGCAGTTTCGGGACAACACACTGAGTTCGTGGCGGGCAAACATTTATAAAGCAATATTCATAGGATGTTGTTATGGCAATAGAGATATGCACTGTCGGCGGATATAATGAAGTTGGCAAAAATATGACTGCAATAAGAGTGGACGATGAGGTCGTGATTATAGACATGGGACTCCACCTGGAACCATACATCAAATATACAGATGAAGAAGGTGATGCGCTGAAGGAAATAAGCGCAAATACACTCACCAAAATAGGAGCGATACCCAACCTTACTCCAATAAATCACTGGCTCAAGAAGGTAGTAGCAGTAGTGCCTACACATGCTCACCTTGATCACGTCGGCGCAATACCTTACTTATCGAACAAGTTCAATGCAGACATTATATGCACACCATTCACAGCAGAAGTGATAAAAGCAATTTGTAAAGATGAAAAAATAAGACTAAATAATGATATTAAAGTTCTTAACCCAAACTCAGCGGTAAAAGTTACAAGCAAAATTAAGATAGAACTAATCAACATAACCCACAGTACACCACAGACTGCTATGGTCGCAATACATACACCATATGGAAAAATAGTGTATGGTAATGATTTTAAATTTGACAACCATCCTGTACTGGGAAAAAAACCCAACTACGAACGACTCAAGAAACTTGGTGAAGAAGGTGTGATTTGCCTAATTGTCGACGGAACAAGAAGTGGCTCGCCACAAAAAACACCATCTGAACAAGTCGCAAAAGAAATGCTTCGGGACGTGATGCTCGGCTGTGAATCAGAAGGAAAAGCAGTCATTGTCACAACATTCTCTTCACATCTGGCTCGGCTCCAATCAATAATAGAATTCGGAAAAAAGATGGGTCGCGAGGTTGTGCTTCTTGGTAGAAGCATGGGAAAATATGTTGCAGCAGGAGAAAACATAGGCATTATCAAGTTCTCTGATAAGGTAGATATGGCCACGTTCAGAAAACACATCGCGAAAAAGCTCAAGAAAATATCCAAAAACCCTGGTAAATATCTTATAGTCTGCACAGGACATCAAGGAGAACCCAAGTCTGTTCTGTCAAGAATGATTGATGACCAGTTTGAATTCAGTCTAGGTAAAGGAGATCAAGTCATATTCAGCTGTACGACCATACCAACAACTGTTAATTACGCTAACAGAGAAATACTTGAGGGGAAAATGAAGCGCAAAGGAGTCAGGATATTCAAAGACATACACGTATCAGGACATGCAGCTAAAGAAGACCTACGAGATCTCATAAACATGGTCAAACCCGATCACATAATACCTGCACACGGAGATATAACCATGGCATCATCACTCTCTGAACTGGCAATGGAGATGGACTATCGTGTTGGTGAAGATGTTCACATAATGCAGAACGGACAATTCCTGACTATTGATTAAGAATTCTGAATAAAGGATTTGTGCCAGCTCATCAGTTACTCCATCTGCCACAACTGGTCTTGCTCGGTTGACAAGCGCCACCCAGTGCCATTTCGCTACGCTCAACGGCACGAAAAAAAAAGGATTTGTGCCAGCTCATCAGTTACCAGCCACAACTGGTCTTGCTCGGTTGACAAGCGCCACCCAGTGCCATTTCGCTACGCTCAACGGCACGAAAAAAAAAGGATTTGTGCCAGCTCATCAGTTACTCCATCTGCCACATAGGCACTGGTGTTCACTTAATCATCGCTGGTTGCACTCCTTAATTGATAGTATAGAGGGGATATATAAATAACTATTTTTTACTATCGTTCGATAGTGAATTTTGGTAAGATTTAAATAGTAGTTGTTCTTAAAAAAGGAAATGACTAGAAACCAGGTATACGAATTCAAGAAGCTGAACGACATTCTTTGCTTGTCATTTAACAATGTAAAATATGATATAAGGGAAATGAACGCCAAGCTAGAGAATTTGAATACTAATTTCTCCAATTTAAGCGCTGAAAGCGTTAAAACAGCCTTTGAAGAGCAGACAAAGCTTATAATCGAACAACAGAAGGCAATAAATAAGCTAAATGACCGCTTATCAGATCTGGAAACCAGACCTTCGACATTTGTCAAGGCTGTTAAAACTGCAGAAAGCGGACTCAGTATAACAGACCTCAGAAAGATTGCCAAGATGGACAAAGCGACTGTAAAGCAAAAAGAACCATCCATATATGACATACCCGACGGAGAGGTTCGAATCACAAAAACACAATTCAAAGCAAAGACAAAACTGAAAGGAAACAAAAAGCTAAATGATGAATGGGTAGAGATAACAGGCTATGGGGTTGATCTGACTGGCTACAAACTACATGACAAGGGCAGGAAACACACATTCAATTTCTCAGAAGGATTCACCATATACGGACCTGTAAAGATTGTGACAGGCAAGGGCAGGAGCACAAATACAAAAATTTATTGGGGTAGTGGACGACCTGTGTGGAATGACAGCGGGGATGTAGCCACACTAAGGAACAACAAGAACAATATAATCAGCCAAGTATCATCAGAACCAACTTATTCTTTCAAGACAGTGAAATAGTTGTCCACAATAAGAGACAACGTAAATGACTTAAATTCTATGTTCATATGAATATACTGGTCGATACTGTGAAGATTGAAAGAACAATAGTAGGATATCCCGGATCAGAAAACCCTATCCAAATACTGCAAGTAGAAGGAGATGTACCTGAAAAAAAAGGGGAAAGGATTGTCACAGGCCAGGTCATCTATGAGCTTGGGGAGATCATAGGAAGGGGAGGAATGGGCGTAGTAAGAAAAGCCAGGCAGATACAGACTGCAAGAGAAGATACTGAAGATGATGATGTTGTGACAATAGTTGCTATTAAGAGATCATTTGCTGAAGGACACCCTGACCTGGAAGCAGCAATATGGAATGAAGCCAATCTAAATTTCAATATGGCACACCCCAACGTCCTGAGTCTAAAGTATTACGGCTACCATAATGGAGGATACCTCGTCGTCATGCCACTTATAGATACAGACCTTGAGAAAGTGATTGAACTTCACAACCTAGTACCTGATAAAAATACACCCTCTGAGTTGCAAAACATACCTGATTTCCTCCTGCACTATAGCAGTCAAAACTACACAGGCCCAAACAGGGTGCTAACTATACCTGATAAATTCGCAGCATACTTCACATACATGCTCGCGAGAACACTTGATGATCTCCACAGGACAAATGGCATCATCCACAGAGATATATCACTAGGCAATGTTCTTTTAGACAAGAAAATAGGCGCACTATACCTTACAGATTTCGGGGTAGCAAAGATGAAGGGAGACACAAATGTAGTCATCGTAGGAAAACTACCCTACATGTCACGTGAAAGCCTGATGGAACCACTGAAAGTCGACCAAAGATCAGACATCTACTCACTTGGTGTGATGGCATATAAGATGAAGACAGGATTTGGGCCTAATGACTTCTTCATCTATCCTGATGATGTCAATGTAAATGATGCCGAGTCCTGTATGCGCAATGACGTCTGGACCACAATAAACATGTTCAATCGAGAACCTGTCCCGCTCAGAGAAATAGTAAAAGGCACCAGCAATGAATTCTCACAAATCATACACAAAGCAGTGCATACAGATCCATCAAAAAGATACGATACACTGGATAAGTTCGCATATGCTCTTGAAAAGTTCCTGCATAAAGGAAGGGGACCAGTCCCAAGATCAGTGGCAGATTATCTTAAGATGCACACAGAAGGGATCAGTAGTTTTGATCATGAAGAAATGTACAGCGCATGGGACCGCCTGCAATTTCTCTCGCACCAAAACTGGTTTGATAAATTATCAGGAACATTATCAGGAAGAAAAACTCCAAAAGGAACTCCTGAGGTATTCCAACCACTCAACCTCACAAGATACGCAAGGGAAAGACTTGAGGAGTATAAAAATCCTGCAAGAAAATAACTACACCATCCTGAAATCCACACAAATCCTATACGTCCTCGGTGCGTGCTGACCACATTTAACTGTGCGCAAGATTCGGCAGCTCGTGCCTGACTCTTCACATGCTTTCTTTATCCTCTTTCTTGCCTTGTCAAAGCTACCCTGCTCTTCAAAAGCATAGAAATGTATTACTGCACCTTTCTTAGCAGCGCTGAAAGCAGTCTCTAAAAAATCATCTGCAGATTTAGGAAGAGGCATCACAACCCTATCAAATTTCTTCTTCAGTTTTGGGATGACCTTTTTGACATCACCCTTGAATAGCTTCACGTTTTCTATCTTGTTGAGTGCGATATTCTTCAGACCGTAGCTGTGACCTGTAGGGTTTATCTCAATACCCACAATATCCTTTGCTTTTGTGTTCTTTTAAATAACACAAGGATATGGTGCGCATCCTGAGAACATAACAAGCACAGACTCGCCAGGCTTCACCTGCTGGGCGATGCGCATACGCTCTGTCGACAAACGAGGAGAAAAATACACCTTCTCTACATCCAGATTGATAAAAACTCCGTGCTCTCTGTGCACTGTTTCCTTGGTTCGTCTGCCAGTAAGATATGTCATAGGTTGTGTTCGGAACCTTGTGCCATGTATGCCTGCTTTCTTAAGAACAGTATCGACGTTTTTCTGCAAATCAAGTATTGTTGATGCAAGAAGTTTCTGTTTACTCTTAAGCTCATCAGGAACCTCAATGATCGCAATAGAACCAACAATGTCAAAAGCACGCCTCAATGCTGCTATCTCATCTTTTGAAAGTCCTGATGAAACTTGCTCTTTGAAACTCTTATTACTGCGTCTTTTTTTAAGTATAGCATCAACAACCTTGGCAGACTTAAAATTTTCACATAAAACATCAACACCCTCTTTACAATTAACAGGAAAAAG
Organism: Candidatus Woesearchaeota archaeon; assembly: GCA_013203345.1. Taxonomy (GTDB): domain Archaea; phylum Nanobdellota; class Nanobdellia; order Woesearchaeales; family UBA11576; genus JABMQF01. The sequence goes on along the minus strand of JABMQF010000009.1, from coordinate 9,338 downwards.
AATATGCCCACCAGATTTACGTACAGAGTAACGCGAGTCAAGAACTCTCTCACCCATAAGAAAATTCTTAACATCCTGAGCATCCTTCAAAATAACCTTTATACACTTTACCATCTTGAACCTCATAAAACAATAAGAACAACACCTACAACCATAATGGCGCAAGCGAAAAGCCTCCAACCCATATCATGATCATGGAAAAGTCTTCCTCCGATAATAGTGGCGACGAGTGTGCTCATTCTCTTAACAGGTATTATCAAAGAAATCATAGCACCAGGAATAGATACCGCAAGATAATAAAGTATATCAGAGAACATAATAAGAAGAGATATTATTATTATCAGATGTTTACCTTTTGAAAAAGCATGACGTATATCCTTTATCCCATCATACTTGAAGAACTGTATAAGAAGATAATGGACAGAAAGGATAAAGAAAGTGAAAGAAAGATAAGTGTAAGGATTCACTTTAGCGAGAACAATCTTATCCAGTGCTGCGCAAAGGGAATAAAAGAATATCGCAAATATCATGAATACGCTGTACTTATTCTTGAACATCCTCAATGGATGTATCAGGCTTGAAAAATGATGGTCTGCCTGAAGCCAATAAGCGCCGAATACCAAAAGCCCCACGCCCGAGTACTGAAGCACAGAAGGAGTCTCACCAAGGAAAAAGAAACCCCACACAAGCAGAAATAAAGGAGTCAGGTTTGTCAGAGGAGTGACATATGAAATCTCGAGATGTCGCAAAGCCTTTGATCCAAGCAACCACCCAATTGTAAGAAACACACATTTGACATACATCAATACCCAAATATCCAAACCATAACTAAAACTCATCTTAGGAAGAAAGAAAAGTGTAAAAACAAAAGTCATGAGACACGTGGCAGTGAGGTATTCTGTAGCGTGCTCGAAAATAAGAACCTTCTTTGACACGACCTGTCTACTACCGAAAAAAACTGCAGACAGTATTGCGAATAAAAACCACTCCATCACTAACACCTATATAAAATCTCCAAGACCTTTCTGTGAAGAAAGGGACTTCGCCTTATTAAGCTTATCTAATGTATCTTCCACTCGTTGTGAACTGAAACCGTGCTTTTCGCAGAGAACCTCCAACACCCTGTCCCTATCAACACCTGACCATTCCATTTTGTAATCACTCTTGACAGGCATCTTTGTGAATAAATTGAAAACATCCTTCCACGGGTAATCGAAACTCTCATTCCAATTCACTGATTGGAAAAGACTTTCAAAATCATCGCCGTGCTTCTGAATAAGCTCTATCGCTTTCTTAGGTCCTATACCTTTTATTCCGCCTACATTGAAGTCTGTACCGACAAGAATTCCTAATGCTATCAGCTGGTCACGCGTAATACCCATACTTTCAAGAGTTGGTGCAAGCTCAATCATCTGAGGTTTGACAGTCTCGTAGGAAAGCTTGTTCTTCCTCTTTCTCCTCTCAGATATGGTCAAGTTCTGCACCATCCTAGGGACTCCAAAAAGCAGACAATCATAATCCTGAGATACTTCAGCATACACATCTCCTTTTTTTACCATATAAGCTGCCTGCGCCTCACCCTCGGAAGGTGCCATGACAACAGGCATACCCAACGCACCTATAAGAAGTGCTGCTTCATCAATCATCTCCTTTGTAAGACGAGAAGTTCTCATAGAATACTTCTTCATAGCATCAACATCACCAGTCTCCTTTGCTTTTGTGTAACTATCCTCAGCATCCTTCTTCAATGCATACCGGCGATCTCTCTCCTTCTGCTTCAGATCAGGAGCCTTACCATCAAAAACAAAAGCCATTTTGATGTTTTGTTGCATAAGCTTGGTATAACGATGAAAAAGACCATTAAGATGTGAAGTAATATTTCCTTCTGAATCTTTCAAAGGGGTTCCATCTGGCTGTCTTATATTACTCAAGAACTGATATAATATGTTATTACCATCGACAACAAGTTTTCTACCTCCAAAGTCCTGAATAGAAATATCACGCTTAACAACCAAATCCTTAAAATTAACACCCATTCACTCAAGCCTCTTGACAACCATGCTCTTAAAATCATCAAGCATCTCCTGCGCGCGCTTTGTCAACTCACCTTGAGTAAGATAAATGATGGGCAACCTCTTGACAACACCTTGCACATAAGCCGTGGAAAGATCGCCTTCATTGCTTTTTGCTTTTGACTTCGCTTTGCAATAATACTGCAACATACCTACTTTGCTTGGAAGAAGTATTTCAAAATCATACTCCGCTCCTTTCCGGATATTACTGAAACCAGTTATCTCTACACCTGAACTGTCAAAAAAAGACTTGACAGAATCAAAAAATTCATCACCTTCAGGAAAAACCAGCGACTCAGGCGCAGAATCTTTTTCGGATTCCTTTTCTATCATGATTTTTTCATCAGTGTCAATCATTGTTGAGAAAGACACAGCAGAACCATACGAGAACTCGGAAATATCTGATGCAGGAATAGACTCCCGCTCGACAGTATTATCAGAATTTGTTGTATTCTTTGCAGGTACATCTACATGTTTCTCGTCATGTGGCTTAACATTCGCACCTATATCGGATATCTTTGCCTGAACTTCTCTAGTCTCTGATCTGCCTGTGAAGTACTTCTTGATAACATTCTTAGCATCTTCTTCAGGAACAAGATAATACTTCCAGAAAAGATCTGATTCCTTTTTTGCAGTTACCTCAAGAGGAACAGCAAAATCCTTCAATTCCCTCAATGCTACCCTGACCTGAGGACTCTGATCCCTGTCCCTAATAACCTTAGAGTTCTTAAGAAGCTCAAAAGTCTTATAATTCTGCTCGCTAAGCTTATGTGCGAACTGCTCAATCCTTTCTTCCTGACCCTCGCAATAATAAAGAGGAGAACCTCCAATCTTCATAGAAGTCAGCCTGATCTTCTTGGAATCCACCATCTCAGAAAGCATAGCAGAAGCGAAAAGAACATTGGTCTTCAGTTCTTTATTGATCTGGGCAGGTAAAAGAGGCCCTTTCTCTTTCACAATACTGGCGATCTTTTCTCGGTTGTCCATGCCTAAAAATTAATCAAATAGGTATTTAAACTTTGTCCCTCTTTAAATTAGACTTATGGACGCATCCAACGGATCTCATAATAAGTCACGTCGCCCTCATCATCAACGACGCCAATCAGAAGACGTTTCTTTGTGGAGTGCGCAACACGATTCTTTGCGCTAAACTCATACCAGGTTATCTGTTCACCTTCATGAACAGGATATATAATCCAGCGCGCATGATCCTCGCCAGGCTTGACACCCCTATCATAAACTCTAAAATCTGCGCCGAACTTCAAAGCAGTCTTAACAATATAACCCCTGTTGCGCATGTCCTTGAATACACAATAGCGAATCCAGAAATTCGGCTCTACCTTCCTTGCCTTCTTAAGATAATAATCAAAAGTTATCTCCTTTTTCCGGCCGTCACAAACTTTCAGCCTTCCCTTCTCCATCAGGAAAAGACCCTCAAGCAAAGACAACTGGACCTTACCATCATCTATAACAGTACCATAACGGCTCTGATTATAGAACTCTCTAGCATCATCATTTGATTCGGTTATAACGCGCTCCCTTGTAAAGACAGCAGAAACAACAGGCTTCCTTGAATCGACCTTTACAGCCACTTTTGCGGTCTCTGCAGGCGCCTCGGTCTTCTTTTTCCTAGGCATAATACCTATTTTTGAATGGTTGTTTATAAATGTTTCCAGCGGTAGATGAAAATTCTGAACATGGATTGGTGCAATTTAGATATGGTTTTTGCCTGGCTGGTCCGACAATTGATCTTCTCGCATCACTAAATAATATTCTTTGCCTGGTAGCATATGTTAATTGCAGGTATTAAGTAATATTTATAAAAGAAAGAGCCAAAACCAGCAGTATGATAGAAATAACATTCCTGGGAACATCCGCAATGGTGCCCACCAAAGAACGTAATGTTACAGGCATATTCCTTAGATTCAAGAATGAAGGAATACTCATGGACTGTGGAGAAGGAACCCAAAGGCAGATGAACATCGCCAGCATCAACAGAAACAGTGTGACTAAGATATTGGTAAGCCACTGGCACGGAGACCATGTATCAGGCATAGTCGGGCTTCTGCAGACAATGGCCAAAAAGGAAGATAATCCAAGAGTAGATATCTACGGGCCAAAAGGCACAGATGAACATGTAAAAAACATGATCAAGATGGTAATATTTGATATTCAAGTAGACCTTAAGGTGCATGAACTCTTGCCCAAAAAAAATGAGGTATTAACTGCGCTTGAAACAGAAGACTACATAATACAATGTGCGCAGCTTGACCACAAGATACCCTGCATAGGATACAGCTTCATAGAGAAAGACAGGCTCAATATCGATCCGCCCAAGATGCGGAAGCTGGGTATGAAGGAAGGGCCTCATCTTCGAAAACTAAAACTAGGTCAGACAATCACATACAAAGACAATGAGATCAAGCCAGAAGATGTAACATATGAAGTTAAGGGTAAGAAGATAACATATATCGCAGACACACAGGTTTGTGAAAATGCAATAAAACTCGCACAGGGTTCGGACCTACTCATATCAGAATCAGTATACGCCGCTAAACTGAAAGAAAAGGCACGCGAATACAAACACCTGACATCAGAAGATGCAGCGACAATCGCAAGCCAGGCAGAAGTGTTAAAGCTTGTGCTCACACACTTCTCTCAAAGATACAAGACTGTTGAAGAAATTGAGGAAGATGCCAAGCTGATTTTCCCTGAAACAGTATGTGCATACGACTTCATGAAAATAAAAGTATGATTTGTTCTTTCATGATGATAATAAAGTTTTATATAGCAGACATAAGGATAACATAACATGAACAAACCAAGCTGGAATATGCAAAGACCATCAAAAGAAGAAGTATTTGATGACAAAGTCAGACAGTTGATGTATAAGAGAAAAATTACCTACCAGGAAGCTGCAGAACTCATCACTAATGGTCAACGGGCAATATCTGAATTCTGATAATATCTTATAAGCACAACAACACAAGGTATAAATTAGTATAAGATATTTAACAACTTATGTCACTTAAGAGCAAAGGTATCAACGCAGAAAGAGAACTCATACATCTTTTTTGGCAGAACGGTTGGACCGCCTGCAGAGTTGCTGGAAGTGGAAGTATCAAGTACCCCTGCCCGGACATCATAGCAGGAAACAATGTCCGTAAGATGGCAATAGAATGCAAAGTCACAAAAAATATACGGCAATACTTCAGCAAAAAACAGATAGGTGAACTAATAGAATTCGCGAATAGATTTGGAGCAGAACCCTGGACAGCAGTCAAGTTCAACAACGTGGCATGGTATTTCCTGACAATAGAAGACCTAAATAAAAGTGGAGAAAATTACAGCACATCAATACAGAACTCTAAAAGAAAAGGTTTCAGCTTCGATGAATTAGTAAACATAAATAAAAACATAGATGAATAATTACCTATTCCTCTTGATTTGACCTTTAACTTCTCGTTCCACACGCTCAATAGCATTTTCTTCCTTCTCTATCTCCAGCTCCTCTTTCTTGAATTCTTTTACTATCTCACGCTCCTCAGATTTGTGAGACAAGAATTCTGCGTTAGAGACAAAAACAAGCAGTATCGCTATGAACAAAACATTAGTTATCAGACCTACAAGAGCCTGCATGAAAAAAACCATACGAGCAGTTGTTGATACAGGAAGTATTTCACCATACCCTGTTGTTGTGAAACTTACCATACTGTAATACATAAACGAAGCAAAGCCTGGCTCCTTGTCAATAGAAAAAACAAATGCCTCAGGACTGTCCATATAGATATCATAATAAGTAGAACCAAACCCAAGAACATACAAAAGGACTATGGATAAATATATCCCAACAATCAGTATCTGCCGCCTATGCTGGAACCAATCGCGTATATTACGCTCAATACCTAAAACCTCAGGACAAATAATGAAACTTATCAAAATATAACTCGCAAAATAGTTTGGAATTGTCATGATAAGACCATAATTACCCTTCAATGCAGAAGGTAATGTAATGCCCAAACCGACTATCAAAAAAGCAACTATAGAATACCTTATACCTATAATCTTCTCACGATCCCTTATGAAAGGAATGATAAAAAAGAACAAGATTGCCATGAATGGAATCATAAAAACCTTTGCTATCACGCCAGGGCTTGCCTCAAAATAATAGGAATACAATTTACCTATCTTTAATGAAAAAAGAATAAAAATCATCAAAGGGATGAAGAATATAAGATTATAATTCATTAGCTTTATCAAAGAGATATCTTTCTTGCCATGCTCAAAATCGTGATGCGCAGGAAGCTTGCCACGATCAACCGGCCCAGAAGCCTTTTTTTTCTTCACCATACCTCGATTCAGGCAGTATTGATATTTAAAGCTTTTTAAAAGAAAAAATTAATAAAGCGAATCAGCAGTAATTATTTTATGAAGAGGTGGATGCATAAGATAGAGGTAGTAGTAGACAAGGTGATACCTCCATGTCTTGTTGTGTTACTTGTGCTCATAGTGCTTGAGCTTGGATTCCATGATTTTGTGGTAGCAAATAATCTTGGGTTCTGGATAGAACTAGCAGACTATTTTATAATAGGTATATTTGTTGTTGATCTTATTTTCAAATACATCCGAACCCGAGACTTGCCAACATTTCTAAAAAAATACTGGCTCGACATACTGGCTGTTTTCCCTTTCTTCCTGTTATTCAGAATATACGAGATAACAGCAGGGGCTTTCTCTTTGGCTGTTAGCGAAACAGCCACAACAGCACAGCACCTTCTGCACGAAGGGCTTGAGGTGGAGAAGGAAAGTGCGAGGATCCTTCGTGAAGGAGAGAAACTGGCAAAGATTAGCAGATCATCGAAGTTCATGAAGTTCCTAAGACCAGTGTTTCGGATACCAAGATTCTTCAAAGCAGTTCCAAAGATGATACATTTCTATGAGAAGCCGACAGGAGAACATCATGAACATGAGTTCAAGCCTAAGTATGATCGGAAGGGTAGGGTTAAGGAGGTAAAGCCTCCGAGGGGAACCAGGCACAACTGATCTTACTCAGTTGACACGCGCCACCCAGTCCTGTTTCGCCAACACTCAACAGGACGCTGTAACCTAAAACCACACAAAAACACCTCAAAAGAAAAAATAAGTTAAGCCTCCGAGGGGAATTGCACCCCCGACCTGCTGCTGTCTGAAATCATAGATTTCCGAGCAAATCAAGGAAACCTTGATTTTACGAGGCAGCTGCAATAGCTACTATGCTACGGAGGCAAGTTGTTCGGTCTACCAAGCCTAAGCGAGGTAGGCCTTAACCTTGCGTATCAAATGAGCATCCAGCTTTGCTGGATGTGCTCAGAGCAGACTTGCTCTGACATGTAACCATTTGAGCTTGGCTATGCTACGGAGGCAAATCGTTCTGTTTCATCAGATGTTCTCAAGGATGTCCTCTTTCTTCGGGAACTTCTTCTGGCATTCTGCGCAGACAGTGTGCTTCTTGCCTTTGCTGTCCTTTACATATGTGCCTATTGGCTTTTTCAGGAAAGTCTCCGCAATCTTTGCCTTACATATATCGCATTTCATAATGATAGAAGATTGACCAATGGTATTTAAATTTAGTGCTGTGATGGCAGATTATGCTAAATCCGACGACAAAGCATAAAAACATTTAAATATGGAAAAACTCTTTTGAGTAAATATGAATGATGAAGAGTCCAAAAAAGAGGAATACCTGGAAATCTATTCAAACATCACCCAAGACGGAATCAACATCACTGTCAAGGGCAAGAGCTATAGCATAAAATATCCTATAGAAGTATGGAAGGGGTACAACAAAAGCAATAAGGATCTGCTTCTTGACAATCTATCATTCATGCAGACCTGCCACCTGCCCGCATCCCACAAGATGAGGGGTGCGAAGTACAACACAGCAATACCCCTCTTTGAGACATTTGCTTTCAAAGGGACTATGTATGACATACCCAGCACAGCAGTTATCGACCATGAGAAGACAACAGACTACTTACGCAGGTTCTTCAACAGCTCGTTTAAATTCTCATCATATGAAACAGCAACACCACACCAGGAAAAAGTCAAGAGGATAATCGGCAGTCCTAAGGCAGTGGTTCTGTTCACAGCAGGGAAAGAAAGCCTTCTCAACCTCGCACTCTGTATGGAGATGGGAATAAAACCAATACCTGTATACATGGATGAAGCGCCAGACGGACCTGAATCAATGCATAAGCAAAAGATAATCTCCACACTGGAAAATGAATACGGACTCAAAGTATACAAGATAGTAAATGAACCTGGAAAACTAAGGTATTGTGACCTCGGAGAAGAAGAAAACAACTGGGGAGCAGGAACGCAGTTCCTGACATATATCCTCGAAATCATGCCTTTTGTCAAAAAATTCAATGCAGAATATGTCTTCTTCGGAAATGAATACAGCTGCGACGATTACATCCATGACAAAGAAGGATTCAAGAGTAATTTCTGCTTTGACCAGTGCACAGAATGGACAAAACAACTGAACATGATAGCACAAGTCATGACAGGAAACATAGTCAAGGTAGGCAGCTTGGTCGCACCGCTCTACGAGATTGGACTTATAAAAGTTCTTCATGAAAGATACCCTGAACTTGCTAAACTGCAGATGTCATGTTTCTCAGACACAAAAGAAGGAAAGACCCGAATCTGGTGTGGTAACTGCTCTAAATGCGCCAGAATGTTCGCGTTCTTCAAAGCGCTCGACATAGAAACAGAACAAGTAGGATTCGAAAACAACATGTTCAATAAAAAAAGCAAAGGACACTACTCTGTATTCGGAGGAAAAGGATTGTACAGCTACGATGTATCAGGACTTGGATCAGAAGAACAGTCCCTGGCACTCTACATGGCAGCACAGAAAGGCATCAATAATGAAGTTGTCAATGACTTCAAAAAGACAAAGGCATATAGAGATATAGAAAAAGGATTTGACAAAGCATACAAAAAATACTTCTCTATACACGACAGCATAGCAGTACCTGAGGAACTAAAGGAAAAAGTTATGTTAGCATTCAGTGAGACACTCTCAGGCACAGGTCCTAAGATAGATTTCAGGAACAATATCATAAGATAGTATGGGAGTGTTCCAATCCTGCCTTTGCAAAGGTGCTTATTCAGTTTGGCAAAGATGATTTTGGACTAAATTCTCACATTGCCGAATCAAACATTGCCGAATCAAACATTGCCAAATCAAACATTGCCAAATCAAAGATTTGACAGGGTTTC
>JABMQF010000144.1 GCA_013203345.1 Candidatus Woesearchaeota archaeon | reverse complement strand
ATCAAATTTCCCTTACTAACTTTAATTTTTCTCATGTTGACACATGTAGCAACAACTTATATATAAAACTTTCGTTTTCAAAAAACAACACTCCATCGAGGAAAAACGCAAAAGTCTAGTGAACGAAATGTTTAAATACCAAACATATTGACATACATCAATATGTCTGATTCGCTCAAGATATTCAAGGCTTTGTCTGATGGGACCCGTCTTAAGATAGTTGAGTTCCTTCTTGATGGTGAGAAATGTGTATGTGAAATTTTTCCTCATGTCAAAAGGACGCAGTCTACTGTCTCGATTCAACTCGGCAAACTTGAGAATTCAGGAATCCTTAAGTCCAGAAGGGATGGGAAGAAGATATTATACAGTATCAATGACTTCCGGGTCTGTGATGTCTTCAAGGTATTGGGAAATAAAAAAGGCAAGATTCTAAAAAAAGATTGTTGTATGATGGGGGGTTGTCAGAAATGAAAATAGAGATATTAGGTACAGGTTGCCCGAAATGCAAACAGCTTGAGGAGAATGCAAGGAAAGCATTGGAATTGGCTGGAAAGAAAGCAGAAATAGTCAAGGTGACAGAGATTGACAAGATTGTTGAGTATGGAGTCATGTCAACCCCTGCTATAGTGATTGACGGTGAAGTCAAGAGCTACGGGCAAGTGGCTGATGTTGAAGATATAAAGGAGTGGTTGTGAAATGAGAGTAATGATTACTATAGTGCTCTTGGTGTTTCTGGCTTTTATTGCCGGTTGTGCTGCTGATGCAGAGGATTTGCAGTCCTGTGCAGGAGTTACATGCAATGCTGTGCTTGATACCAGCACACCTACTGATATTGTTGTTGATAAACTTGAAGTCTATCATTTCCACGGCACAAACCAGTGCTATTCATGTAAGACTGTCGGTGCTTATGCTGAAGAGACTATAAATACATATTTTAAGGATGAGCTTGAGTCTGGTAAGATTGTTTTTGGGCATATCAATGTGGATCTTGTGGAGAACAGTGCCCTTGCGACTAAATATAGTGCTACAGGCTCTTCGCTTCGGATTGGCACATACAAAGGTAGTGATTTCGAGGCAGAAGAGAACGTCAATGTATGGTACAAGATAAAAAACAAACAGGATTACCTGACGTACCTTAAAGGCGTCATTGAACAGAAACTAGCAGGTAATTGAAATGGGATTAATGGCATTTATGGAAGTGATGGGAACTAGCGATATTGGAATAGTCGCTGCGTTCTTCATCGGACTTATGACTGCGATAAGCCCATGTCCTTTAATGACTAATATTACAGCAATCGCTTATGCAAGCAAGAAGATAGATAATAGCAAACACACAATCATTGTTGGTGTGCTTTACACTCTTGGAAGGATGTTCACATACGTGTTGATAGCTTCTGCGATAGTGTGGTTCGGGCTTAATACTCAGGCAATCGCTTTGTTTCTTCAGAGGTATGGTGAAAAACTGCTCGGCCCTCTCTTGTTGCTGATTGGCATTGTCATGCTGGACGTGATAAAGTTCAGGTTCCTAAAATCAAATGATTGGTTGAACAATCTCAAAGAGAAACTCGCAAAAAAAGGTTTTATAGGAAGTTTCCTTTTAGGCGTCATCTTCGCGCTTGCGTTCTGTCCTTTCAGCGCAGTATTATTCTTCGGGATGCTGATACCTATCGCATTAAGGGCAGGGGATGGTCTGGTGATACCTTCAGTCTTCGCTTTTGCTACAGGCCTTCCAGTCATAATATTCTCCTTCATTCTGGTTTATAGCGTGTCAAAGCTCGGAACGATAATGGGCAAGATACAGACATTTGAGAAATACTCAAGGAAGGTTGTTGCAGGAATATTCATATTTGCAGGATTGTATTATGTGGGAATCATGGTGGTATAATATGAAACGTAAAGACTGGTATATGCTAATATGGATCACGATAGTTTTTGCTATCCTGTACTTCGTGCCTTCAAGCAGTGACTGGTTCAGGACGTCTATCCTGTCAGCATTTGACCTGTTACATGATTATGCCAGACAGCACGTCCTTACATGTCTTGTCCCTGCTTTGTTCATAGCAGGGGCGATAGCAATTTTTATCCAGAAGGAAAAAGTCATGAAGTATCTTGGTCACGAAGCCAAAATGTATGTCTCGTATGGTGTCGCTTCTGTCTCCGGCGCTATACTTGCGGTGTGTTCCTGCACCATACTTCCATTATTTGCAGGGATAAGGAAAAGAGGAGCGGGACTCGGACCTGCGATAACTTTTCTGTTTTCAGGGCCTGCAATCAATATCGCTGCGATATTCCTGACCATGAGTGTACTCGGTATTAAGATAGGGCTGGCAAGGATAATCTGCGCGATTCTGATTTCCATACTGGTTGGATTGACCATGCATCTGATCTTCAGGGAGAAGGTTGACAAAGACAAGATGGTTATGCATGAGACAGAAGAATCCAGATTATCAAACAAAGTGATGCTGGCATTTTTTGGATTGATGATAGGAGTCCTCGTTGTCAATGGTTTGCAGATAAGCAAGATGATAAAATATTCTCTGATGGGTGCTTTTACACTGGGCGTTGTAGGATTAGTGCTTTGGAAGTTCAGGGATCACATCACTCAAAAATGGTTAAATGAGACGTGGAACTTCTCAAAAATGCTCCTTCCCTTGCTCTTTATAGGTGTGTTCATCGCAGGATTTATCATGCCTCTTCTACCGCAGACACTTATTGAAAATTTAGTTGGACAAAACACCCTTACAGGCAATGTTGTTGCCTCGATTTTTGGCGCATTCATGTACTTCTCAACACTGACAGAAATTCCAATATTACAGGCACTAATGGCAAAAGGAATGCATTCAGGACCTGCACTGGCACTTCTGCTAGCAGGCCCGAGCCTGAGTCTGCCTAACATGCTTGTCGTGAGAAAAGTCCTGGGAACCAAGAAGACCGCAGTATATGTTGGGCTCGTGATAGTATACGCAACTCTGGCGGGTTTTGTATTCGGCAGCATATAAGAAATGTCATCAGGAACATTACACAGCAGTACATCAAACAAGATTGTTGCTTATTATCTGTCGTTGTTTTCCAGCAGCAAAAACAACCCAAGAATGAGTAAATCGCGTTAAAAAAGGGAATAGAATAAATATAAGTTCGACGATCTTTATATATGTGGATGAGTAAAATTCGTTTTTGGTGTTACTCATCCTGATATTTGCTACTCATTTCAGATTTTGGCAGTACAGACTTCCAGAGTGGATGAGTAAGATTGTTCTTCAAATATTATGTGAAATTTGGTTTATGATGAGTTAATATTGGCGTGGGTTTAGTAGTATCCGAACTTTTTCCTAAAACATTAACTTCTACTCACCATCCGGCCGCAGGGATTTTACCCTTTACATTCACAAAATCCATTTGTAAAGGGTAAGTTTTATATATCTGTCTTGTTTTCTGTATGTTATGGTGTATATCTATCGTAAGATGGTTGGTGGCAGGCCTTACTACTACCTTCGCGTATCTGAGCGTAAGAGTGGCAAGCTTGTTGTCAAGGACGTGGCTTATTTGGGTAGTGCTATATCTGAGGTTGAGGATAAGCTGAATAATCTTTCAGAATTTCAGGATGAGATAAGGAAGAGTCATAGAAACATCAAGAAATTCCTCCAGTCAAACTATTATCTTGAACAAGTCAGGAAAAGGAAAATTAAGACTGATGAATACATATCCCTGAATGTGCTTGAGCAGTTGGAAGCAGCAAAGTTGCATTTCAACAGCCATGTTCTCAGGCAGGATCCTACAACTATACTGGAAACATACGAGCACTTCTTGGTGGACTTTGCTTTTAATACAACATCCATTGAAGGGAACACAATAACCCTGAAGGAAGCAGAAAGGCTTCTCAGGGAGGAGATAATGCCTAAGGACAGGACGCTAAGGGAAGTGCATGACCTGCAGAACACAGAGAAGGTCTTCTTCTGGCTCCTGAACCAACGACCTCTATTGAATGAGAATCTATTAATCGAGGTACATGATAGACTCCTGGAGAATATTGACAAGAGAAAGGGCTACAGAGACCATGAGATAAGAGTGTTCAGGTCCCGATTTGATGCCTCACCTGCAAAGTATGTCAAGACTGATGTTGGATTGCTCCTGAAATCCCTAAAAATATGGGAGAAACGACTACACCCTCTGGTGTTAGCCGCAGTCATGCATCATAAGATGGAAAAGATCCATCCATTCTCAGACGGCAATGGGCGAACTGGAAGGATGCTGATGAATTACCTGATGATAATGAATGGATACCCTCCGATGGTTGTCCCGAAGAAGCGGCGCCGAGAATATCTAGATGCCCTGGCAAGGGCGGATAAGGCCGCTCTTGATGACGTTGGTGTGAAGCATTACTCAAAACTTGTTGAATATCTATCTGCAGAGCTGATACAATCTTATTGGGAGAATTTCAATATTTAGATGTTTTTTGGGGAAAGGAATAGATGTTGGTTATGGTGGTTTCTTTTCTTGCCATACTTGTGTAATTAATGAAACAAGGGTTTATCAAATATTTTTCTTAGTTTAGTCTTATGAAACCAGTTACAGCAATAACAGATTCTAAGAATTGCCAAGCGTTTGTGTTTGTGCAGAATGCTATTGACATGCGCAAAACTCGAAACAGACCGTTTGTCATCGGAATAACTGGCGCGGGAGGAGCGGGAAAAACAACATTTGGGAAGAATATCGCTGAGTATTATGGTTGCGAAAGTTGTATATCTATAGATCTTGATGATTATTTGATTCCCAGAGATATTAGGGGAAAATTAGGTTTGACAGGCTATGACCCTCGAGCGAATAAATTAAATTTGGCAAGGGAGAATATTGAAGACCTTTTGAACAATAAGACTATAGTCAAACCTTGCTATGACCATTCTACTGGGAATGTTGTGACTAATGAAACTGTGACCCCAAAAGAACTTGTTATTATTGAGGGTGTGACAACTTTATACCCTGCGTTGAAGAATTTGTGCGGGGTGTCTTTTTTTCTTGATGCTCTTGAAGAAACCCAAATAAAAAGCAGGATTGAAAGGGATGTTAAAACCAGAGGATATAGTTTAGAAGAAGCCATGATACTTTATGAAAGCCTTAAGCCTATGTACTCCAAACATATAGCGCCAACAAAAGAATTTGCTTCTGTTGTTTTCCAGGTCAGCACTGATTACGTTATGAGACCTGTGTATGTTCATGACTCCTTGCGATAATATTATAAGCCGCTGTGGTTTATTTGATGATCATGATAAAATCCGTAATATTTGATTTTGATGGGGTCATTGTAGATACTGAGACTGGAAAGTTCAATGATTTTAAGGTCGTTCTCGAACAAAATGGTGTTGATACTTCTGGCATTGAATTTTCTGAGTTCATAGGCAAGAAAAGGTCATTCTTTCTGCGAGAGCGTTTTCCGGATTTTTCAGATGACAAAGTGCTCGAGATAGTGGAGGAGCTGCATAAGGCACAGAGCAGGAAAATACAGGATTACAAAATTATTGAGGGGCTCAAGGAATTGCTTGAATTTCTCAAATCGAGGGATTATTCTATCGCAATATGCACTGGTTCTGGTGGAGAATTTGTGAATTTTGTGCTTGATTATAATTCAATAAATCATTATTTTGACATAAAAATAACAGGTGATATGGTTGCAGTATCAAAACCTGACCCGGAATGCTTTGAGGTTGCGTTGGAGCAGCTTAAATGCGAGTCAGCAGAAGCAATAGTCATTGAAGATTCAGCTGCAGGAGTGGCTGCTGCCAAGAAGATTGGTTGTAATGTGTTTGGTCTGCTGACATATGTTGCGACTCTTGAACAGGCAGACAGATGTTTTAAAAACCATCTTGAAATATTGGAGTTTCTGAATGCTGCTGATTAGGAAGAAATTGGTTTTTAATGGTTATTGTTGCATGGACTTATTTTTGATTCCGGAATTTTTCACGGATCACTGGACACATTCTTAAGATAATATTATAAGTTGCTGTGGTTTATTTGATGATCATGATAAAATTCATGAAGACCTGTTACAAGTGTGGGACTGATGTCAAGCGCACTAAATGCACTAAGAAAGGTGTGATCTTGAGCTGTCTGACATGTCAGGATTGTGGTGAGGAATATTTCACATCCAGTGAACTGATAAAGTTCGATATGATGACTGGCAAAATATAAAAATAAAAGAACTAAAAAAGATTTCTAAGCAGCAGACTTCATGCTAAGCACGTCGTCAACTAGAACACCATAATCCTTTGCACCAGGACTTGACTTGGCATAAGCGAATATGGATTTACCATTCTTAGGAGCTTCCTTAAGCTTAGAGTTCATCCTGATAGGGTTCGAAGCGAGTCCATTGAACTCTTGTTTGATCTCTTCAAGAGTCTGCTTACAGATTTTGTTGCGCCTGTCAAACAGTGTTGGGATGACCTTTGTAATCTCGCAGTTGTTACCATAGCTCTCATTGACTTTCTCAATCACCTTAGTCATCTTCTTTAGAGCATCCATACCTAGGAAATCTGTTGAAGTTGGAACAAACACTTCCTTGCAGAATGCGAGGACGTTCTGGTTCATAATGCCAAGAGAAGGAGGACAGTCGATAATTATGAAATCATAACCATCAATCATGCTCAGAAGTCTTTTGAGCATCATCCGAGAGTCATCTTGCTTGTAGAGGTAATACTCTGCTTTTGTCAAAGTCTCTGTAGAAGATATTATGTCCAGATTCTTTGCTATGTTCACTATACAGCTGCTAAGAGTTGCGTCTCCAGTCATTGCATCATAGATATTGTTTTCTGCTTTGACTCTTAAAGAGAGATCGATATTCCCTTGCGGATCAAGATCGATAAGAAGAACTTTTCTGTCTTGCCTTGAAATCCCTGCTGCGAGGTTGATTGCAGTAGTGGTCTTGCCCACACCGCCTTTATGGTTCATAATGCATATGCTTCTCATATTATATCGCCCCTTTAGATATTTTTTAATCGTATATCTGCCGCTGGGAAGTATCTGACCTATAAATCTTACTGATTGCTTATAAAGAAATTTTGTACAGATCCCTACTTAACCACTATTCTCCACTTTTTGTCACTAATTGATTCTTTATTTTTTCTAAGGTATTTATTGTCTTCCATCGGCATTGTGTTTTCCCTATAATGGATTAATAGTTGGCAAACCCCTTCGGGGAAATTGAAATTTAGTCTAAAAGTTTCTTTGTAAGGCTGTTTGGTGTTGAGGGTGGGTTGGCAGGGTGTTTAAGGTTACAGAATCAGTAATTGACACATCTTTGGTTTATGTAATGTTTGTCCTGGGCGTAGCATCTTATGAGTTCTGCTGCGGCTTCTGCTGCGCTGTGTTTAGGGCTAAATCCTAGAAGCTGCTTTGCTTTGTCGACGCTGTATACATTATCCCTGGTGACATACTCGAACTGGTATTCAGGCATATTCGCACCTGCAAACAGATTCATCAGTTTCAGGCAAGGAGTAGAAATACTTTTGGGCAGATTTATTATGTGCGAGACGCTATTGATTTCAGTTATACAGGATTCGACTACCTCCCTGTGTGTGGAGTGTTTATCGCAGGAGATGTTGAAAATCTCTCCTATTGCTGCGTCCTCTCGACCTGCTAGCAGATAACCTGAGATGACATCGTCTATATGAACCATGTCCCCTCGAGTTCTACCATTGTCAAATACTGCAACTGGTTTGTCTGTTAGTATTCGGTCCATCAAAGTCAGCAATGGTTTGTGATTATAGAAACCTTTACCGCAGACAGTTGGCATACGGAGTATAGATGTGTCAATACGGTCTTTGTACTCATTTGCAATCTTTTCTGCATACCATTTATGTGCGCCGTACCAGCCGACAGGCTCGTCTAAAGGAGCGTCCTCTGTGCAAGGTACTGGCGGATTTGTACCATAGACTTCTATAGATGATGTATGTACGACCCTTCCAACCCCCTGATCAACAGCTGTCTCAAACACATTTCGAGTTCCTCCAAAATTCACAGAGATTTTATCCTTTAATGGCATCTTTGAAAGAGATTGCACAAACGCAAGATGATATACAACATCTACTCCTTCCATTGCTCTCTTCACAGCATCCTTATTACGAATATCTACACATACAAAATCAGCACCTTTAGGAATATATTTAGAGCCTTGCCTATCAAGAATCCTTACTTCTCCATGCCTCAGAAGCTCTTTTGCGAGACACCCCCCTATATAACCTGCTCCTCCTGTTACTAAATACAAAGATATCACCTTTTAGCGAGATATAAATCATCAGAGTGAACCAGTAATATTAACCTACTGACAGAATTTTAACGAAAATTGCAAATTATGGTTCTTAGAACAGAGTATATAATGTTTATAATGTAGATGCAAAACTTATTTCAAAAACAGAATTTGTAAAAGAATTATTCGTCTTTATCAGAGTCTTTTTTATAAAGTTCCTCTTGTCTACGGCTAATATGAAATCCTTGTGATTCTGAGGATTATCAGAATTACTTTTCCTGTTCTTATTAGGCGGTCTATGTTGTATGCTATGACTCTTGTTAGGATTTCTACTCTTTGGAGCTT
>JABMQF010000143.1 GCA_013203345.1 Candidatus Woesearchaeota archaeon | reverse complement strand
CTCCTGGCTTCATGAAAAGACCAACCCAACCACCATACTTATTGGCAGCACCTGACCATAACTCCAAGGCATCCATCCTCTGACGGGTTGCGAAGTTGGGTCCTCTTGAGACTGCTTCATCCATCTCTTCGAGTTGTTGCGGAGTCACGGCAAGCGTTTGTTGGATCTCTTCATCAGAAATAGGATTACCGGCAGCGTCGGTGTAAGATATAGTGCCGTCGTCATTTAAATTACCAGAAGCGATAAGGACACCATTAGGTGCGGTTATACTTGATGTTCCGTCGGGCCTGACGGTGATTGTAACACCATTACCCAAAGTTGTGCTGGAAGGTATGCCTGTTTCATCTTCATCTTCTGCGGGTGTTTCATCTTCTGGTTCTTCATCATCTTCTGTTGTTTCATCACTTTCTGGTGCTTCTTCACCTTCTGTTGTGTCTGGTGTTTCATCTGCTGCTGGGGCTGCGGGTGTTTCTCCATCCGCGTTTGGGAGATTGTTCTGTATAGCCTCAATAACCTGGCTGTCCAAATTACTGACGTCGTCTATGCTTAAAGCGTTTCCTTCTGCGTCAGTATAGACCACTTCACCATACTCATTTCTTCTAACTCTGACTGCAGTGTCTTCATTGCCACTTTCACCACTAAACATGATACTATAATCGTTTCCTTGACCAGGCGTCAATACTAAATCGCCATAGTTCAACGGGATTGATTCTGGTTCGCCTACAGGGGTCGTTATTGTTTCTGAAGTAGCTTCAGCTTCTATTCTTGAAGATGCTACCATCTGTGTCTGGGATGTTGTTTCTGCTTGCTCTGCGATAGCAGTTCTTAATGCTGCATCTATGTTTGCACGAATTCCTGACTCTGGGTTCCATTCTGTTCTTTCACCATTAGCATCTACAGTAAACATATTAATCTCACCGTCTTCAATAACTGCTCTTAAGTTTGAAGTCGCAGTACCGCCGAAACCAATCTCAAATACGCCGTCTGATTCGGACATTAAGTAAAAACCTTCTGCTAGTTCTATGGGCTCCGCGGGCGTGGCAGGTGCACTGGGGGGTGATGTGATAGGTGCTGTATCTTCTCTTTCTTGTATTGGTAGATAATCTGTATCCCATACATCGTCGGGCAGGTTCTCTAAGCTGCGCTCTTCTACTGATGCTCTCACTGCGGATTCTATTTGTTGAGTAAATCCACTATCTTCTGCTTCATTCCAGTCTTCATCTGAAACACTACTTCTGACGAAAACAATTGCATTTTCTTCTTGATCCATAGATACAATCACTCCTGACCACCCCGGATGCCTAGGAGCATCAACCTCGAAAGTACCATCTGTTTGGGGTAGCAGCAAAACACCAGGTGAGATCTCAATGGTTTCAGTTGGCGTGGCAGGCGTGTCTGGTGTTGTAGTTGCGTCTGTAGGAGTTGTACCTGCTACACTTGCAGGCATTTCTTGACTTGATTCACCAGCGATTGGTGGATTTCCTAAAAGATTGCCTGCTGTGGGTTGTGATGGAGCTGTACCATCTCCTCTGTCAAGATTCTCAAGACATCTTTGTCCAGGTGGGCAAGATGATTGTGGGGTCGCGGTTCTGCTTCTCAGACGTCTACCATTATTTACAAAACCTTCGGCATCTGGCAGAGTAGCTGGTTCATCACCAGTGGATGCGACTGTATCAATGACAGTGGCTCTTTGGGCGTCCATTTTTGCAGCAATAGCTGCCTGCATTTCAGGTGTGACTTCAATTGTAGGGGCAGTAACTATTGGTTCTGATCCTCTGGCTGCTAATTTAGCAGCAATGGCGTCTCGCATTTCAGGTGTGACTGTAATTTCAGGAGCAGAGGTTACAGGTGTTTTACCTCGTAATTGATTAGCAATATTTTCTGCAGCTGCTTGAACACTGCTGTCATACTCACCTTGAACTTCGCTGGACATTGTCTCTAGGTCAGATCCGGATGCTCCAGCTGAAAGGGACTCGAAAGGACATGTTGCGAATACTGCAGGTAGTAAGATAAATACAATCAGCCCGATATATATTTTATTTTTCAATCTATCCACCTATTATGACTTGTCTGACTACTGAATGATTATTTCCTGCTAGTTTATCGTCAGCAGTAAAGACCACTGTGTATAATCCTGGTTCTAGGTCTTTTGTGTTAATACTAAGAGGTAAGCTTAAGACGTTTTGCCCTGGTGCGTTAACCTTGTCAAGCTCTAGTATTGTGCTGCTTAGTTCAGGGACTATCTCTCCTTGGTTGTCTAAAAGAACAAAAATGATGTCCAGGTTGGCATCTGTGCCTTGTGTCTGGAAGCCTCTTGCTTGAATTGATATTTGCATTGTTGAACCAAGATCATACTTTAAAATACCATCTGAAGAGCTAAATCCTTTGAAGAATGGACCTGTTAGTTTTACACTGGCAGGGTTTATGATTGATAGTTTTGATGATTCAGTGTATGAATCCTTAGCTATCTTGTCGGTCACTGTGGTGATAACTGTATATTCACCTTGGTTTAGATACAGAGTGGAAATTGTAGCAGTGAAGTGATATTCATCATTTGCTTTTTGAGTGACATCGAATAGTTTAGATTCTGAAAGAGAAGGTATCTCTTTTCCTTGCGGATCAAGGACTTGTATGCCATAGGTCAGTTGGAGATTCCCTTGTTTGTCAACTTGGTAATCTTTTACACTTGTGAGCACATGCACATCCTCACCAATATAATATGGAGTATACTTGTTTACATAATCACCTTCTACGAATCTAGTATTTACTATGGCAGGGTCTGACTTTGGCAGGAAGAGAACTATTCCCGCCAGCACTAATATAATTCCTATTGCTAATACTAGGATAAGTTTGATCTTGTTTTCCATTACGACCAACCTCCTGTACCTTCACAATGCAATCCAAGGCTAGGCGTACCAACTGCAATATTTGGCCTTTGTTGAGGCAGTTCACCTGCTTCTTTCATATCAAT
Organism: Candidatus Woesearchaeota archaeon; assembly: GCA_013203345.1. Lineage (GTDB taxonomy): Archaea > Nanobdellota > Nanobdellia > Woesearchaeales > UBA11576 > JABMQF01. Next base: position 2,900 of record JABMQF010000143.1, on the reverse strand, counting down.
ATAACTTTCTACACATTCAGGGACTTCAGGCAAGGGTACAGGTCCCTGCGCACTGGCTAGTGCAAGTTTTGTATCAATAGCTTCTTGAATATCTGGAGGAAATGAAGCTATCGTTTGTCCGGAATCTCTAGCTGCAAGTTTTGTAGCGATAGCGTTTTGCATATCAGTTGTTACTCGAATCTCAGGAGCAGAAACTATAGCTTCTTGAGACTCGCCAGCTTCTAACTTTGCAGCAATAGATGCAACCATATCAGGTGTAACCTCTATCTCAGGAGCAGAAACAATTGCTTCTTGAGATTCGCCAGCTTCTAACTTTGCAGCAATAGATGCAACCATATCAGGTGTAACCTCTATCTCAGGAGCAGAGACTATGGGTTCTTCGGAAGTTCTGGCACTAAGTTTTGCAGTAATGGCTGCTTCCATTTCAGGTGTGATTTCAATCTGAGGAGCGCTAATATCTTCAGCTTGTAGCTGTGTTCCGGAACTTGTAGGAATTATGGAATTACCTGCGCAGTTTGCAAAACTGAACGTAGGAAGTGATAATATATACACAATCACCAAAATCAGCCAAATACGTTTTTTGATTCTCACATCATCCACCTGTTATGCTTACTTGTCTTATTACTGAATGACTTTCTCCACCTAATTTGTCATTGGCTATAAACATTATATTGTAAGTGTCTGGTGCGAGTTCTGATGTATCCATTCGCACAGGCATGTTGAAGACATCCTCACCAGGATTATTAACTTGCTTAAGATTCAAAATCGTGTCGCTTAATTCTGGTATTAATTCACCTTGTTTGTTCAAAAGTACAACCGAAAGTTCCAGGTCGGCCAGTGTGCCTACTGTCATGTACCCTCTGGCCTGAATGGTCATGATAATTGGAGACCCTTTATCATATTGAATAATATTTCCTGAGGATTTCATTCCGGAAAAATACGGACCAGCAAGCATTACTTTGTCAGGATATGAAATGCTCAATGTTTTGGATGTTTCGTATGAATCCCCTGCATTGTTATCTGTTATAGTACTTACAATAGTGTAATCACCAGGTTCAAAATTTAGTGTTGGTATCCTGGCAGTAAAGTGATATACTGCTTGATCCTCTTCAAGATGTTCCACGATATCAAACAATCTTGGTTCTGAAAGTGATTCTATCACCTGACCTGAAGGATTGATAACTTCCATACCATAGGTTAATCTAAAATTTCTTGATTTATCCGATGCAAAATTTTTTATCTTTGTGTGGACAATCACAGTCTCGTCTATGTAATAAGGAGTAGTCCTGGTTTTGAATTCATCATCATCTTCTATGAAATTTGTACTGACCTTTGTTGAACCATACATAATAATAAATATTAATACACCAATGATTAATAGTATAAGGATAATAATTGCTGTTATGATTTTTACCTGATTTGATATTTTTGTGGTTTGCTTCTTTTGTCCATACATATTATTCTGGTTTATCTGACTATTTTGATTATTCATGTTTATCTGATTATTCTGGTTTATCTGATTTGTCGGGTTGGCTTGAGTTGAATCTTCCATCTATACCACCCCTGAAGTTGCAATAGTACATTGCTGTCCTAAATTTGGAGGACCATATGATAATTGACCTGTACCTTGTTTCGAATGAGACCACCCAACTGTTTCTTCACTTGTACCTTGTATTGATGTTTTTGCTTGAAAATTAGATTCTTGGTATTGACTAGATGATATTAGTTGGTCATGCATATAGCTAATTTCACTTTGTGAAATACCTACACCAATAACTTCTCTATCTACCATGACTCCACTATTGTCTCTGAAGACTATATTTCCATCTTGTAATTCTGCTGTTACCTCTAGATTTTTCAATACTTCCCATGGACTTATACTACCGCTTGCTTGTGCTTGGGATCGTGATTCAAGGTTCTGTTGTATTTGATGCCTATCTCTTTCTGTGGTATATTGCATTACTGTTTCCAGATCAACAGGTTGATGAGTATCTTCATCCCTAAATACTAATTCACCATTTTCAAGAATTGGCATTATACCTTCTTGTTCTAAAAATCCTATTGCAGTTTCATATTCTTCCGATGTAGTCATAACATTGCTTGGCATTGTTTGGGTTCCTTGTTCAAGATTCTGTTGTATTTGATGCCTATCACTTACAGTGGTATATTGCATTACTGTATTAGTATCAACAATTTGATTAGTATCTCCATCCCTAAATACTAACTCACCATCTTCTATAAATGGCACTATACCTTCTTGCTCCAATAATCCTGTTGCAAGTTGATATTCTTCAGACGGAGTCATAGTATTGCTTGGTAATGTTTGGGTTCCAGCTTGATTTTGCTGACGCTCTCTTAATGCTTGCGCAATTGATTCTACCATTTCTGGGGTGACTAAACTTCCTGGTGAAATTGATTCTGATAGGTCTATGGTGATAGATTCGCTTTCAGCTGCAACATCTGTTCTATGGCTTGCAGTTTGTGAATAAAACACCTGAGACTCTGGTGTGCTTGGCTGACTGCCTTGACCTGCTTGTGCTAATCTTTGTTCTTCAAGTTTTTGTGCGATTGCTTGCTGCATTTCAGGCGTTACCACTATTCTTGGAGAATCTGTTATTGGTGTGGTGTCTGATGGATCTGCACGATGAGCCTGTAACTCATCTGATATTGTCTGTATCATGTCTTGTGTCACTGTTATTTGTGGAGAGTCTGTTATTGGTGTTGTTCCTGCTTGTGCAACTCTTTGAGCCTGCAACTCATCTGATATTGTCTGTATCATATCTTGTGTCACTGTTATTTGTGGAGCGTCAACAAGAGGTGTTGTGCCTGCTTGTGCTACTCTTTGGGCTTGCATTGCATCTGATATTGATTGTACCATTTCGGGTGTTACTGTTACTTGT
>JABMQF010000142.1 GCA_013203345.1 Candidatus Woesearchaeota archaeon | reverse complement strand
GGGGTTTTTGAAGGGGTTGTTTTAGGGGTTTTTCATGTTATACATCACAACTAATATATATGAAATGGTCATCATCGGGAACAAGATGTCAAAAATAAGGAAACATAGGGTAAAGAAAGGCTTCGTGAAAAAAGAGAAAAAGAAGCCACTAATATCTAAACAGATGTTATGGACATTTATAATCTCAGGTCTTATGATAGCAAGTGGATTTGGAATAATGTTCAGCAGCTTCAATTCAGGTAATGAGCCAACAGAATACGGAGATTACAGGTTTGTAAGAACACAGACAGGGTGGGCTACAGATATTGAAGGAACAAAAGCTGAGTTTACCTACTTACCTGCAGAGCTTGAAGGGCTTAATATAAGCGGTGATGTTAAGAATAAACTGGATGAATCTATGGTTTTTATCATAACATTTGATCCTAATACAAAAAATGTAGAAAATTTTGAACTTATGCGGTTCGAGCTTGCAAGATCCATGTCTATGAATCTTAACAAGCAGACAATGCCGGGAGTATCTGTAGCGCATGAAAGCTATACTCATCAACCTCTTATTGATTGCTTGAACGCGACAGCACGTATGCCTGTTATCAGTATCAAAGAAACAAACACTACTGATGTATATCTTGATGGAGATTGTATAGTTCTTGAAACCAACAGCTATAATGCAATAGCTCTTAAAGACAGAATAATGTATTCTCTTCTTGGAATAATGAGCTGAACCAGGAGATTATCCATGCCAGAACATAAAGACGAAACAAACGATGATGAGGGTGGCACAAAAGTACTCTTCATAATAATAGGTATTCTGGTAATCATTGTTGCTGTATTTTTTGCTCTAGTTATTTTTAACAAACCTTCTGGCGGTCTACTAACAATAGACGAGCTTCACCAGCTCAACATGAACGGAAAACTTGAACCTGAAGAAGGCTATATCTATAATGGATTTTCTTTTGTAAATCTTGGAGGTATATGGTACTCTAATGTCCAGAAAGGAAATACTATTTACGATATAACATTTAACAACGGCCCTAAAGATGTTGATGATATAGTTGTTGAGGGCGTGCTAAGCAGCAGATTTAATTCAGACGAGCTTTACATAACATTTGATCCTAATGCTACATATGCTAATTATATAGCTGTGGCAAATGCAGGACTTTCGATGGGTCTTGTCAAAGGATTCGGATACCAGTTAACAGCAGGTTGTACGAGCAATCAGAGTTCTACATGCTTAAGCACAAAAGTCATAACTTGCGAAGATTCTGACGAGCCTGTAATATATTTTAAAGAAGATCCTGAAACAAAAATAACTCTTAATGATAATTGCGTCACAGTTCAAGGTCTTGGACCTGAGATAGTCAGAGCAAAGGATCGTTTGCTTATGAGATGGTATGGTATAATGGATTGATGCAGGTAGATTGTAATTATTAAACTTATGTTCTTAAGAAAGAGACTTTTAAATTACCTGTGAAGACGGCTATTTTTCCAAAATCTGATGGTATGTGTGCTCCTACCTTAATCTTCCTTGACTCTTTTGGGTTGAGAATGAAATCATTGTCTGTAATTTGGATAAAAGGAACAACATCACCACTAACTCTAATATTTATGGCAATAGGCATATCATATTCATTGGTTATCAATAGCTCTTTTTTGACACTACCTCCTGAAATAGGCAGTATGCCAAAGTCTAGTGTGGGATCTGCGTTGAATCCAATATACTTAGGTTCTCCAGTTTCTATCCTAACATCATAATTCTGTACATGAGCAATTTTTGAGATGCCATAATACATCAAGGTTGCACCCATACCTAATACGAATATAATAATAACAAGAAAAATAACTGTTTTTATATTCAAATTCTTTTCTACCATCACAATCACTTTTTTCTTTTTTTCAATGTGATAATAATGTTTATGAAAGTGAGTAAGATGATGATAATTACAATAACCACAGTAATTTTTATGCTACCAGGCATGCCTAACTCAGGTTCTTGAGGATCTTCAAGAATAATCTCGCTCTGTAACATACTTTTACCATCACCATATATTAATTCAATAACCAAATCATATTTACCAGACATCAGATTTTCCGTGTCTATGAAAACTTCTGCATTCTTTTTTTCCCAAGGAACGAGATTGACCAAAGCACTTTTCCCCTCTATTCTTGACTCATTGTTGAACATCAGGACTTTTGCATAAACTTCTACCGGATCGTTCCACATGCTTTCTACAGTTGTTGTCAATTTCCTTATCCCGCCTGTGAGCATTTTTGCAGTGTGATTAACAATCTTCACTTCAAGAGTGCCAACACGGAACATATCAGATTCAGACAATTCAACATCATCACAAATAATATTGGCCGTAGTATTATATGTTCCAGGAGGAAGACCATATGTACTAAAAGAAACTATCAAAACATCTTTCCCAAAGGATTCAATACTATTTGTGCTTCCAAGATTGACCTTGTTTTTTAATTCATCCCTAAGATCGAAAACAGAAAGTTCTGCTGAACAAGAACCAATAGTTGTGTCACCAGTATTCTTGATATCTAATTTTACAGTCGAATCGTCTCCTTGATTAACATCTGAGATGGACAGACTTGCTTCAGGGTGTATTCCATCATAAGGTGCGTATACAACAATGCTTGCGCAAGCAACGCCCCGACCGCACAATCCAACATTTTCACGACAGCTTTCACTGAAACAAACATGTATCTTATGTATGTAAGGTGGGAGGTCTTCTGGGAATTCAATACGACCTCTTATAGGAGCACTCGAAGCTTTTGGAAGCATACCGAAATCTTTTTTTTCAAAATGAACATATTCCGTCAATTGCTTTCCATGTTTAGTGATTGCAGTATAGGTTATATTATCATGAAGCCTGTTTGTAAGTCCAATGAATTCGAACTCAAAAACACTATTTGGTTCGAAATAAGTTTCAATATCTATATCGCCCCCTGTGATACCTATAGCATGCGCAAAATTACATACTAAGAACAAGTATAAAATACAAATCAGTATTTTAGAGCGTTTCATTTTAAAAAAAGAAAGAAAAAAAAGGTTTAATCAACCCTATAGATGAAGAATACCACGTTCTCGTTTTTAACACCTTCCATACCGTGATTTATTCCCAACAGGATGTCCACAAACATTTCATCATTTGCATTTTCGAAATTGAATCTGGGGCAAACATTCTGTTCTGTCTCATCAAAGTTCGTCCATGCAGTTGTCGATAAACTGGCTGTACAACCATTTTCGCCCTGTGTGAATGTTCCTTCATTTCCATCACTTGGAGTCCACATATATCTTGGAGTTCCGGTTCCGGTTCCTAAGTCACCGAAATAGTTAGAATAGTTAGTAGAGTTTATGGTTAAGTTCACAAACGTGTTACCTATATTCTCAAGATGGAACGGCTGAACTGCGTCGAAATTATCATTTCCGGCACTGGTATATTGCCAGCAATTGGTAGGTGCTGTTGTTTGATTAGAAGTTATGTTACATTCTGTATCAGAGTTAACTACACTACCATTCCTGCTGCCTGTACCAAAATTAACAGCATCGTTGACAAGGCTGATCTCAACAACCTGACTTATGTTTACCTGTGCGGTTCCTTGTCCGCCAACAGCATGACCACTTACAATGTTTGTGACCTGTGAAACTCCTCGCATTGCGAAGAAAGTTCCTGTTAATGAAATAACGATCGCTACAACGAGCAATGTTGCTAATGTCTTATTTGAAATCTCGTCCATCTTTAGACCTCCTTTTGTATATCAATAGAAACTATTCCTTCTGATTCACTTGCTAAGTCCTCTACACCTTCTGCAGGGCTTATACTGACAGAGACCTCTCCAGCGGAAGGGCCTCCCATCTCAATTGTTCTATATATAGTAGTAGGCTGAGAAAGAATAGTCCACGTACCAATAATAGATACAACTAGAGTCAAAACAAGGAGAACCATTACTGTCCTCTTTGAGATATCATAATCCATACTCTTAACCTCCTTTTTAAACAATACCTTAAACGGTCTGTTTCTGGTATTATTAGGGTAATTATCCTTGTTTTTGGGTTAAATTGTATTTAAATGTTTCGGTATTTAAGTTAGGGGTGTTTACTGGGGTGGTTATATGTTAATTGGCGCAGATGCTTGCGTCAGGATGGTCCAGGCAGACCAATGTTTTCAGTTCATCAATTTGTTTTTGTTTGTCTTGGTTGTCCTTCAGGAGAATCACTGCAAGTTTTGAGTAGTGGACTGATTCAGGCTGCCCTTCAGCATTGAATTCCACAAGCTCAGGGAATACTTCAACAACCTCTTCTGCAATAAGGCCGAAACTCTGACTTCCAGGACTCCCTGTTATGTTGTTATATGTGAAACTGACAGGTCTAAGGTTGTTGATATTTTTGATGTTGATTTCATAATCTGTTATGTTCTCCTTGTATCTTTTGCTGGAAGAATCCTTTAGCAATATTCCATTCTGGTCTATTATCACATTAGTGCCTGCTCCTGTACCCATTCCATCAACTTCTATATCATCTTCTACATAAAGGTCGCCGTCACCAGTTGCGGTACTTATTGTTCCACTATCTCCTATCTTGACTGGTGCTCCTGTGAAGTAACCAGAATAAAAAGCTCCTGTAGGGACTGACATAGCATTACCAATATGACCCCATATACCTATTATATCATATGTTAAACCATAAGTACTTCTCCCGAAAACACCAACCCTGTTACCTGCGCTTTGTCCTGCGACCGCATTTACACCATAACTTGTAGCGGCGCCTTGACCTAGGAAGTAACCTCCATAATGAGTGGTGCCTCCGGTTCCAGTTGAAAGTCCATAAATACCATATGTAGTAGTATCTGTGGCGCTATTTGCTGTGAAGTGACCGCCACGAGTACTACCTATTGCATAGACTGCAGAACCAGATAACCCTGCACTTCCAATAGCCAGTGTTGCACTTGGGGTAGCAGTTCCTATACCTACTCTGTTGTTGTCCTCGTCGACATTGAATGTTGTACCGTCCACTGCAAGGCCTCCCCCTATTGTTGTGTCTTCATCACCATTACTGTCAATCGTGACAGCGTTTGTTGTTGTAGATCCTGCGGTCGTGACCTGATGGAGTGTGGGTGTGGATCCGCCTGCGTCTGCTACACATTCCCATGCATTATTCAAAGCGTTTCGCTTCAGTATTTCATTTGCTAGGCAGCCGGTTGTGTCTAAGCTAAGAGTTGGTGCGTCTGTTGTTCCACCGCCACTAAGTCCTGCGCCTGCTGTGACTCCTGTGATGTCTCCGACTTCTGTTGCTGATATTGTTATTGTATCTGTGCCTGAGTCTCCTGTTATGCTGACTATGCCTCCTGCTGCGAGGTTGAGTGTGTCTGTGCTTGCATCTGCTGCGGGGTCTGTGCCTGATGGTGCGTTGACTGTCTGGAACAGGTTCTGTATCTCGTTGGTTGCACTTGCGTCTGCGTCGTTTACATTGTCTGATCCGCAGGCGTGTCCGAGTATGGTGGTACAGTCTGCTTGGATATTTTCACCTGAGCATGTTATTCCATTGCCTGCGACGTCACTGCAGTCGAAGGTGAGTGTTCCGGATGTTGTTATTGTTCCGCCAGTAAGTCCTGTTCCCGCGGTTATGGATGATACTGTTCCTGAGTCTGGGCTTGTGTCTCCTGTGAATCCTGTCACTCTTCCCCATGGCACTGTTCCTGCTGTCAGAACACCGTTGGCGAAATACCAATCCCATCCTCCTGATGCATCCCAGAATCCTTGTATCCCTCCGCTGTTGTGCACCATGAGTATGTCGCCGCTTCCGGTTACATCCTTAAAGTGTATGCCGCTGTATGCATTTTTTGATCCGTCTATTGTGATTGAACCGTATGTGTCTTCTGAGCCTGCAGAGCTGATTAGTGTCGAGCCTGAAAGTGTGAGATCGGTAAATTGTGGGTTGCTGCTTGTTGTGAGGTGCTGGCCTGTATTAAAGCTGAGTTGAGTGTCACTGATGCAGTTACCTGTTATTGCGACATCATTCGCGTTTGCGGTTATACATGTTCCTCCTCCTATGTTGAGTGTTCCTGATGTTGTTATTGGTCCGCCAGTAAGTCCTGTTCCTGAATCTATAGATGTTACAGTTCCTGTTCCTGTTCCGTATCCTTGTCCTGTTACAAAATCATAAACTTGATCGCTTGTTGGAATACTGTTGGTATCACCATTAGCTACTGCAGCATCACCTAATTCTTTAGCACCTGAGCCGGTGTTTATTGTTGTTGATGTTATTGCACCTCTAAACTCCCAGTCATTGCTGTTGTAAAAATTACGTGCAGTCCAGTCATTTGTACCTGCATTTCTTCTATATAACGCAAAATAATCACTACCTGCACCTGCAGTCACAGGAGAATTATCTCCGCTATATTCTATTCCACCACCATGTAGATTTGTCTGCCCTACATATACGCGACCAGTTCCCTGGGCAGCGCCATATAATGATAATGTAGATGTGCCAGTGTCATCAGATAACATGATCAATTCTGTGTTTGTCCCTGCGTCCATTGTATCTGATGCATCACTTCTGATGAAACTTGCGGCCTCTATACCGTCCAGTGTGCCTGTGTTGGCAACATTACAGGACTGTCCGTCGCAGGTGGTGTCTGTTCCTGTGGAATCAATATCTTCTGTTGTTATTCGTTGGTTTCCTATGTAAAGTGCAGTGCTTCCTGTTCCCTGGCTTGTGTCGTCTATCTCATTGTTGGCGCTGTCTGCTCCGATACGAATACCTAATGGAACATAAACCTCATCAACGAGCTCGCTGTCATCTACGCTGTTGGCTGCAAGACTTGATGCGTCGATTCCATCATTTACGATTTGAGCGTCATCGATGCAATCAGTGCAAACACTTTGGATTGTGGATTCGGAATATACTGCATCGTTTACTGCATCTGCTGTGCAGCCTTGTGCTGCTCCGGTGGCGCTGACTCCAAGTGGGTATTGGCCTGCGGCGCAGTTGGCGCCGTCAGCAGCTAGGGATGTTGCTGTTGTTG
>JABMQF010000141.1 GCA_013203345.1 Candidatus Woesearchaeota archaeon | reverse complement strand
CATAAGCCATTACAACGAAAACAGACCTCACATGAGCCTTAATTACAAAACTCCAAAAGAAGTATGGAATGAACATTTAAATGTAAAGTAGTTTCGTGATGTAAAGCAGTTTCGGGACAACACACATTCAGATAATTAAGAGATTTTCAATAACCTTTTAAATGATTACAGTTTCTCATCGTCTAATGTCCACATTACTAATATCGGGATGCGCCATAATAGATAATAAACAGATCCTGCTGATTAAGAAAAAAGAAAGAGATTTCTGGGAACTGCCTGGCGGTATAATGAATGCAGCTTCAAGCGGTGAGCAAGAGGCTGTCGAACACACTTTTAGACAAATTTCTATTAAACCTGAATTGATTCAGCAATTTACAGTATTAGAATTCCAAAAGAATGGACAAAATACTGAAGCGACAATATTCGAATGTAGTATCAACGATGATGATAAACCCATTCCAGGAGAAGGCATCAAAGAAGTTAAATGGTTACCAATTGAAACTTTGTCAAAAGAGACAATTGGAGAAGATGTTAAATCTATTCTTGAGGAGATCTGATTTTTTCAACAACTTTTGTCGCTTCTCGCACTGACCTTAGTTCATGATCAGACTGTCTCTGTCCTTCCTCTTTCTCAATGTCAAGAGCAGACATGAGATCACGCAACATACATTTCTCTTCATCCAGAGACATTCCTAAAGATTTGATTTTTCCGACGTGATCAGCTATTGCAATTTCTTCTGCCTCGTCAGGATTCACAGTAACAATACCAAGATCATCAAACTCTTTGGATCTTAGTTTAGATGTGTTTCTCATAACAAAATACGCTCCGTTATCATATAGTTTTGACATGATTCTCTTAACTTGAATCTCTGATGTCTTGCCAGTCTCAAGAACACCTGACAACCTTAGGAGAACTATAGAGTCCATAACATCACAACCATCTATCTTTGACAGGATAAGCTCTGTTGCCTGCTGTGCGGTCTTGGCTTCACAATCAACAGTAATTGGAAATACACCACATAACTTTACTTGTCTGAACTCAACCACACCATCATCATAAATATAGAATCCTCCGTGATTCAATTTTTCAAGCTCTGAAAAGCTATTAGGAAAAAGCGGTCCAGGATACACTATATTTTTGTATCCTTCAAGATTGGTGTGATTGACTATATGTACATGCCCACCCGCATAGTATTCAAAACCTGTTGGTAACAGAGATACAGATGCAGAATCCATCATCTCCATTCCCTGCGCCTTCAGCTCAGACAATGCCGTATGGAACATAAATATCTTGAAACCTTCCTCTGCCTCAAGTGATTCCTTTGAAAGCTCTTCATAGTATTTTTTCTCAAGCATGCCTTTCTTTCCTATTATGCCCGTTATCTTCGCCCCAGTCCTCTTATCTGTGGTGAAATCAAGCTCCAACTGCCCGTTCACAACATTTCCTTTGTATACATTGATCAAAAAATCTGCTTCTTCAAGTATCTCAAGCATTGTTCTTCCAGAAGGTGAGAAATCATGGCTTCCTGCTATACCATATACAGGTATACTTGCATCTTTGAGCTTCTTTAGCTCTGAAACAGATGTTTTAAGGCTTTCTATAGGTGGTAAGCTCGTATTAAATAGGTCTCCAGATATAAGCACGAAATCAACCTTTTCCAATATACAAGTATCAATAGCCTCTGTGAACGCACAGCTGTTGAGAGTCCTTAGTTTAGGCTCTTTCCAACTTCCAAGGTGAATATCAGCCATATGGGCAAATTTCATACAATGAAAGAATCAGGATTATCTAATAAAGATTGCCTTCAATGACGCAGCATTCAAAAAATCCCTAGAAGATATCACAGAACCATTTAAAATCATCAAATAAAACCAATAATTGTAACAAAACCATTCAGAAATTTTCCAAAAATATAGGGTTAACACCCCCTCTGATATTCTAGATCATTTACCTCTGCTACAAGATTCAACAGCATTTGAAAATATTCCAATAAAATCAGAGTAAATTTTATATAGAACCTATACTTCATTACATACAAGTGATTAATATAAGTATTTGACAGTTTTGGGGGATAATTTATGGCTGCTGCTACAATCATACATTTAGAAGACATTATCTGCGAAAAGCTAGCTTCAAAAATTGGCAATTTCAAGGATTCTCAGGAGGATTTACCATGCAATTATGGTGAGGCCCTATTAGTTCTAAATTATATGTTTAATCAGTATCACGATGCTTATTCCACCAAGAATAATGACTTCGCAGCCCCAGATAATTTTGTTGGTGTTGACGAAATGGTCAAACTGAACAAAGAATCAATGAGTGATGAAAATCACTTGCACGATGAAGGCATTTCAAAGAAAAAAGTTAACAGGGTTTGTTCAGAGCTATATTCAGATATTAGGAATATCATAGAAGAAGAAAATCTCAACATAAACCAAAAGTATCACATAATCAAGGATGTTCTCTTTAGCTTCAAATCATCTTTTGCTGAGCTTAACAGGCACAGTCAAAAAAATCCTTACAGGTCAATGTTATCTCTCATACCTAAATTCACAGGACACTAATTTAGAATATCTTAAGACTTCTTATCCTTTAATTCAGATAAACGTATTTCTGCAATAACTCCTCTGCCCTTTTTTTCCCTGATTTTTTCAACAGATTGATTAAGCTGCGAACGTAACCTATTGACGTCTTCAGGTGTTTCAACAATTACAACATCATCACCAAATCCAACATAACCTATTGTAGTTCCAAGACGTATAACTCTTCCCGTAATAAACCTAAAAGAAGTACTGCCTCTAAGTTGCTTGACAAGTTCAGGAAATAACATTAGAGAATATTGGAATTTGTCTTTTGCGTACTTTCCGCTGTTTATTTGACAACACCCAGATAATGATCTCCATCCAGAGAAATCAATCTCGTCTTCATTGACTTTCAAAGCTTGTTTCAAAAAATTGTCAGACTTGTAAAAATTTAAATTACCATCATCAATCACAGGTATTTGGTCCTCTTTCACAGCTTTTTTGTTATTAAAATTTGCTTCATATATTTTGTTGTCAACATAAGTTATTTTCTTTCCCAACGAAATAGCATTGTCTATGTGCCATCTGGCCTCTTCGTAATTTAGTATGAGATAATGAACCCACTCATTTGTATGTTTGTTAGGCACAAAAAGAGAGTCAGATTGTTCTGATCTTGAGTTAAGTCTTTTCTGAAAATTTTTGAGAAAATTCTCATGATCTTTCTTTGATATATTCATACCGCCAAACTTACGAGGGTAACTGAACCATATTTCATCTCCTTGCTTTGTGATCCTAGGAACTATTTTTTCAGATCCTGATTTTCCTTTATTTATTGTATTATCAAATTGATTGAGTATTTCATCAAATAATGCATGATAATAAGTATCTTCACTGTCTGGAAGATATACTGTATTAAATGCCTTGAAACCATCTATCTCAAAAAAGGTCCAAATCTGAGCACCCTCCAGATACTGAGCTGTTGCAAGCGCTAGATCATATGCTCCCTCTTTAAGAGAATTCTTGTATCTTATATCATACACAGATGATAAGAATCTTTTCTGCAAAACATCTATTATGAATTTATCCTTGGCCGCCTTTAATTCGTCCGTACTCACATTACCTTGTTTTGAATTCTTCACAAATTCATCAAGCTCTTTCAACAGCATTCTGTCAAGACCTATCTGATGTGATATTCTCTCAACCATCCTACCCTGATACTCATCCTCAGGCACATAGTTTCTGCCCATGAATCCTTTCGGATCGCCCGAGTAGATTAATTGGAATATATACTTCGACTCAATTGATCGCCTGATAGAATATTCTGTAAGTAAATCTTCACGAGAAGTAGATACAGGAATACCCCTTTTTTCCTTCTCTTGAAATACTTCATACTCTATCTTATCACGAACAGATCCAATTATTACCTTTTCAAGGTATTCTGCCTGAGCAGCAGACCGTTTTGTTGTATTAACTATATCCTTCGCTATTCTCTCCTCAAACTGACGGATAGCCTCATGATAAAAGGCATGCACATGTTCTGATTGAGTGTCCGTATTCGTATTTTCCCTAATATGTTCTATTGTTTTTTTTATACGATCAAGAAAATCTTCTGATATATTAAGTTCTGAATAACCTGCATACATTCTCCCTTCAATTCCTTCAATAATTTGTTGAATTTCTTCATTTTTTGAATTAGAACTTATTTTTTTTGCCAACTTTTTAACATGAGGAATTATTTTTTTAGGCACTTTCTTAAGTGCTTCTTCAATTTCGTGCTTTGGTACACCAACTATTTTATATCGCGTCCTACCGAGTATGGTTACTACCCCGTTTCCAGTTATAGTCTCTTCATGTTCACGAGAAAAATCTCTTCCAAGTAACTTTTTGAGCTCTTGATATCCTAAATCTATCAACGCATTTCCTAACTTATGACTTTCATCAATCTTGTTACAAGCGACAAGATCTATATTGACCACAGATATAGGTATCACACCACCCATTTTTTGTATCTCTCGGGTCTTATTCATGTATAATGTTATTGCGAGTTCTGTCCCTATCTGAGGTGCAGAACCTTTGTCAGAAAAATTTTCATGATATACACCAAGAAGATTTTCTATTTCTTTTTTGACTTCATCCCACTCATGTGCTTTGATACCGTCTTTATCACTAATAAGATGATTAAGACGATCGGCAGTGACTTCCCAGTCATGCCAGAAAGGCTGAATACCTTTAAGCATTTCAAACTCTTTTTTTACAAGCTTGATTACATCTATCTCTGAATATGCTTTTCTCCCTAGACCTTCTGACTCCTTCAATATCTTATGCTGAATTTGCAGATCTTCTTTAAGCGCAAGAATTAGCTGTTTTATTCTTTCTGTATCCATATCTTCTCTTGATATGAGCTCGCCTTTCTCATCAGCAAATTTAAAGTGTGATTTGACCAGTTCAGCATAGTTAGTATGAATCCCAAACTCATTTTTCATATCCTGAATAGTTTTCTCTTCATCCAGTATTAGTTTAAAAATATCTTCAAGAATACTTATCTGTTTCTCAACCACCTGTATTGTTCTATTGTAAAGTTCTTCAACCTCGCTAATATGACCTTTGTTGAATATGCTTTTCCAATCAACAACGAGATTCTTTTTTTTCTCTTTGAAAAGATTCTCTAACTCATGGGACAGAGTTATGAGCCTTGCTCTCCTGTCTATCTCTTCTTTTTCAAATTTATGCATAGAAGTTCTTATGGTGCGTTTATTTAAATAGGTTCTGATTATTATTAATAAAAAAACAAAAAAAAGAAAAAAATATGTGAAGACTTACTTCTTCTTAGCCGCCTTTTTCTTAACTGCCTTTTTCTTGACTGCTTTCTTCTTGACTGCCTTTTTCTTGACTGCTTTCTTCTTTACAGCCTTTTTCTTGACAGCCTTTTTCTTGACAGGTTTCTTCTTGACTACTTTCTTCTTCACTGCTTTTTTCTTGACGACCTTCTTCTTTGATTTCTTCTTAGCGCCGCCTCGCACCATCTTTGCGCAGGCTATATCACCTTGCTTATCGATGAAATACAGAAAACCGGATTCCTTTTTGATACCTACCTTCTCGACTTTCTTTGTCTTGCCAGCCTTCTTGCCCCGTCCTCGAGCCATCTTTGCACAGGAGATATCTCCATTCTTATCAACGAAATATAGATATCCTGCTTCTTTTTTAATTCCAACCTTTGCAACTTTTTTTGCCATTTCCTTTTGCCTCCTTTTTTATCGAAAAAGAATTCTTATACCTTACTTAAGGTAGTATTTAAATGTTTTGTTTCGCGTCGTCGACAGAGATAGAATATTAACCAGTAACATGAGATTCCATTTCGACTATCCTATCTATCTCTTTTTTGGATAATGAACATCCACGGAGCTTCACACCCCAAAGAAGCGACTCCACCAGTGTACGTCTGGCCACATCCCCGTCGATAAGATACTTGTCCAATATTCCTTTCTCGAACGCAACCATTACGAGCTCAGCAGACCGTAATACTTTGACATGCTTTGTCCATCCATGTAATGCCTCAAGATTTTTCTTGTCGACTCTTATTTTGACCCCCATTTTACGCCCAAGTATGCTGGCCAGGTGATTAGGATCCTCCACCAAAAGCCGGGCTGTCCTCTCATCCACGACCACCGCAGATGCGTTCAGTATTATTGCTGCAGCAAGCGCCTCCATCTCTGCATAATGCACTATGTGTAGCCAGTTCCCTCTTGCCTTGAATATGTGATTACTCAACCTAAGAATTTCCTCAGCAAGCGCACTTATCTGAGGTGTCTCGACGACGTTGAGTACGCCTTTCCTTATCCTGAACCCAACCTGTAAAGCCTCAAACTTGAATTTCTTGGATCTCAAAGGCTTATCAACCAGTTCCTCCTGGACCGCACGGGGTATGTAGAAATCCCCATTAAATTGTTCCTTAAGATAATCAAGCACCCAAAGAAGATTATTTGTGGTCATGCTGATTATAGGTCCTGTATCATATACAAGAGACTTCATTTGAACAACGACCTCGCAAACTCTATTCTCTGTTCTACACCAAGTATGTCATCCACCTCATCATGTATCCTTGTCTTTCCTATGTAGCTCATCAATTCCCACTGACCTATGCCTAATAATTCAGCAGCTCTTGCCATACTGATACCGCGCTCATAGAGACCTCCACCCTTCTTGACCAAGGCCTTCTCAAGAACCTGTTCTATGTAAAGTTTGAATTCTTTCTCTACCCTTGCAGTAAATTCCATAACATGCTTCATCTTATCTCTATAATCTGCATAGTTATCCTGTTCAAGAGAAAAATAGGCACTGCCAAGAAGATTTCTCTCTTCTTCAGCATATTCAGATTCAAAACCATACCTTTCAAGAAGCTTTGATATTGCATATATGACCACTGCAAGGGTAAGCGAATCCTTATCCTGGAATACGCTTGCATTTTGTATGGTCTGGTCACTGATATGCTTGAGTTGCTTTGAATCGCCCTTATTTATCAGCTTCTGGGCCTTATTTAGAACATATAGAAGATCTTTCTTCACCGCTTTTGGTATCTCCTGCATTAAACTCACCTTATTTACGGCCCGAAGGCGGAAAAAGAACCGGTGTAAACCGCCGATTAACATACCAGTGGAATGACTACATTTAAAGCTTTCTACGGTTTTTTGCTCTATGTTTATAATTGATAAGGTAAATTTTTTAAACTTGAACGAAAATTAAGAGTTTGGGTGATCCCTATGTTCATAAAAGATTTACAAGCAAGACAAACAAATGTTGATGTTGAAGGCGAAGTACTTGAACTCAGCGATGTTAGAGAATTCAGCAAATTTGGCAAGCAAGGCAAGGTAGCTTCTGCGATAATCAAAGATGGCACTGGCAAAGTGAAACTTTCGCTCTGGAACGAACAGATAGAGAAAGTCAAGGTCGGTGACAAAGTCAAGATTGCAAATGGCTATGTCAGTGAATTCCAAGGCGAACTACAGCTAACTACTGGAAAGTTCGGTTCAATGGAAATTATGGGTGAAGGTGATGCACAAGAAACAGCACCAGAACCATCTTCTGAGCCAACACCAACTGCAAAAGAGCCTACAACTCCAGAACCAGTTTCTGAGCCAACACAAACTGCTGAAGAGCCTGCACCGGAAACTCCAGAACCAGTACCTAAAACAGATTCTGAGCCCGCAGAAGAGAAGAAACAGCCTGTCAGCGAGTCATTGGATGTTGAAGAAGAAGACCTTAGCTAAGCACCAAAAGGTATATAAATATTCACCAGATTCTTGGAGCATTACATTTAATTATGGGGCGGTAGCTCAATCTGGGAGAGCACACGGCTGAAGACCGTGGTGTTCCGGGTTCAAATCCCGGCCGTCCCACTTTTCTTTTTATTATTGATTAATATTGTAGAATCAGTTTTTCTTACCGCTATCCTTAATCTCCTTTCTTCTCTGAAAGGTCTCTGGGATATCAATGAAATATTTGCCTTCTGCCAATTTGAAAACAACCGGGTTCTCTTTGTTAAAAAGCTGTACAAGGTCGAGTTCAAACTTGCCTGGTTCTGTTATCCTTACTGATTCAAAATCAAGCACAACTGCTTCATCATAATCCTTAGCACCTAATATATCAAGTACATCCTCTTCTATCTTCTGTTTCTGCACAGGAGTTAGCTGTGTTGTTATTGTCTTTGCTTTCTCTATAGATGACTTCTTGACAAAGAAGAAGAGTTTTGAACCACAGTCGCAGCCTTTCAGTATCTGCGCAGACCCATCATCATAGAATTTATTGCATCTTACACATTGGTGAGGCATTGTTCAACCTCTGCGCTTCTTTTTTCTACGACCACTGCTTTTAGGGTCTGAAGTGAAAAGCTGTATCTTGTTTGGATCCTTTTTTATTTCCTTGACAATCGATGCTGGACCAAGTATTGTAAGTCCTTGACGGTCTCCAAGAATTGCATTGAATAATTGTTGTTTCATCTTCTTAAAAAAATCTACATTATGTGATTCAGGATATATAACCGCCAGCTCTATGCCTTTGAAATCTGAGTTTATCTCTTCCATAGTTGTCTTGATAAGTTCTGCTTCCTCTTCTTTTGTTAACCTTCCTTCGAGAAGAACTATATTACCTTCTTTTACAGCATTTAGTAATTTTCTTATCCTGCCCAATGAACTAAGCTTCTCAATTTCGAAGTATGGTACGAATTGAAGTGTTAATCCCATTTGTTCACCCCGCTATCGCGAAGAGCGCTTCGTAAAACTCTTCGGAGTTTGTACCTTTCTTTGCTGATAACCCTATCACTTCGTATTGAGGGAAAGCCGACTTGATTTTCTTGACACTTGATTTCTTCATGTCAGTTTTGTTAGCGACTATTAGCACAGGTATGTCTCTAGCTGCGAGATTTCCTATGATTGTTATGTTGACTTGGGAGTATGGATCTTTTGTAGAATCAAGCACAACTATTACTACATCCATGTTATCAAGCCATTTTATTGCGTCAATAACTCCTTTTGTAGCTTCTTTTGCTCTCTTCTTAGCCTCTGCCTCTTTAAGACCTTTTTTTAGAAAATCCTCATAATCTATTCGAGTTGCTATACCTGGCGTATCGACCAGGCTAAAAGAAAGCTCGTTTGATCCTTTTTTTACAGTTATTTTTTCCTTAATCTGGACTTCGCGCGTTTCGTGCTCGATATTAGACACAGAACCCATCTCTTCTCCGAGCCAGTCAAGACATATTCTATTGGCAAGTGTTGTCTTTCCACCATTTGGTGGTCCGTATAGACCAAGCTTCAGGGATTTCCGTTTCCTGAATAAATCACGAAAAACCTTTTTCATAAACTTCTTCACAAGCTTTATCATTTATTCACCGTCGTGTCGCAAAAAACCTGAAACGCGTTTATATAACTTTCGGTTAATATTAAATTGTCAAACTTTCCTCGACAATACTTTTCACAAGCAAAACATCCTTGTGTGATACCTCTTCCCTTAACTCCATCCTTGCCGCTGCCTTGACAAGTCTTGAGAAACCAACCACCATTCTAGGTGATACTTCAATAAGATAATTTTCTTCATCCTGTTTTATTGCTGTGATAAAATCAACTATCTCCTGCTCAAATGCCGCAGGCAGTTTGACATCTTCTATATTCTTTGCCTTTTTGATATATTCATTCAACAACGATTGGTTCTGATTGATTTTTATCTTTCCTTTAAGCAGAGATTTGGTTATCTTCTTGAAGTCTTGTATATTATGTTTCCTCACAAGAAATGTAAGATGAAATCTTGAAAGAAGTGCTGTATCAAAAGGGAGCTGTTTCTTCAATTCACCTAAATCTTTCCCTACAAACTTATCACCTTTAGGATTTGCTGTAGCAAGTACAGAAACTCTTGCGTCAAACTTGTATGCATTGCCACCTTTGTTATAAGATACAAATCCTTTTTCCATAGCATTGTAAAGACTTGCCCTTGATTCTTCTTTCATCAAATTGAGCTCATCTAATGCGCAAAGGCCTTTGTCGGCCATCGGTAATAATCCCTTGACAACTTCTTTTCCTTTGACAGTGATTGCAAGACCTGCACCACTAGTACCTGATCCAAGACCCATAGCAGATATTGGTGAAAGATCAACTGCTGAAGATAATATCTGAGTCTTTCCTGTGCCAGGATCACCAAGAAGAAGTATATGTATATGTTCTGGCGAGAAAAGCTGAAGAGCCACTGCCTTTTTTATCGTCTCAAAACCCACTATGTTCGGAGCAATCATAGCATATAGAGTTTCATGTGCGTTTTTAGTCAAATTGTCCAGCTCTTTGTTATTCGCCTTCTGTGTTATTAAATCATTTATTTTTTGAACTGCTTGTGTTGTTTTTCCTGGCCTCAAAACATTTATTTTTAGTGGTTTGGATTGTATCTCTATTTTCTTTTCTTTTAGAAGGCCTTTTAGAATGCGTAGCTCTTTTGATGTTGTGTACTGCTTAAATACTTCAAGTGCATCTTTCTCATCATCCGAAAGACGTCTCATGCGTCGTATCGCGTCTACAAGGTCTGCCATTTTTCCTCAATATATTTAGTTGCCTTTGTTTTTTAAACCTTTGGTAGTTTGTTTAAGAACTAGCTTCATTAAGTATCTTATCAGCAGTAGCAGGCGCCCAGCCTATCTCAAGAAGGTGTGCTCTTACCTGATCCTGAGCATATCCCTGGGAAAGGGCTTGCCGGACATAATTCCTAAGCTCTGTGATTCCAGGATCCTCCGCAGGTGGCGCAGCAGGTCTTGGTGCTATTCCCACTCCTGATGAAAAACCTGGAGTGGTACCCATAGTAGGACCTATAGAAGGTGAAGTTATTCCAGACAAAGACTTGTCAGTCAATGGCTTTGGTGATTTTTTGGTTTTCTTGAGCATGACCCCAACTATTGCACCTATGAGAACTATTACTCCAACAATAGATATTATTATGATTGTGCTCATTCCAGTCATGATACTTGCAACACCTGACGGCTGTTGTAGAATTCCTGATTCATCTTTATAACTACCTTGGGCGACATGTTCTTCAAGCTGTTTCCTCTGAGCTTTTGTTATATCTTCCAGACAGCAAGATAAGTCTCCATCTATTAGCTGTTCTGATGATGCCATCAGTTTTAGTACACTACAGAACCGGGATTTGAATGATGCATCACAGACAACATTTCCGCCCATCTCAACATTCTTGCTGGGCAGTATTTCAAAATCTCTATTTATTGCCCCATTAGCTAAATTACGAGGAGAAGGATTTTCTACAATCTTAGAAAATGATGCATAGTCAGAGAACTGCACTATTAGGTCTTCGGATCTCGCACCAGAACATAATCCTCTGTCGTTATTGACTGTCCATCCTGCAGCTGATTTGACTGCTTTGAAAGTCGCAGGATCTGCTGCATCATTTATTACAACACAAATGCTCGCAGAAGATACTCTTCCAAAAAGTGAAGAACTTGAAAAAGCAGTTTCGAGTTGTTTTTGTGCTCCTTCTGGGTTGATGACTGCATGGCCTGTGATGTTTGACGTGCTGTCTATTATGAATAAAATCGCGATTGCTATTACTACCACAAATACTGCGTGAAGCAGATATTGCTTAAGCTTATCACCTTCTTTTTTTATCATTTGTTAGTACAAGCGGTAATCAATTATTATATATAAAATATTTTTCTAAAATTATAATTCTGAAAATTTGATCTCATCATTGATTAATTTTCTCATTGTTTCTTTAAGGTCTGAAATTTTGACTCTTGTCTGTGCTGTAGTGTCTCTGTCTCTGATAGTGATTTCTTCATTATCCAGTGTTTCAAAATCGATAGTGATGCAGTATGGCGTGCCTATCTCATCCTGTCTTGCGTATCGTCTACCTATACTTCCTGACTTATCATAATAACAGGTCATCTCTTCCTTGATACTGTCATAAACAGCCCTTGCCTTACTTTCAAGCTTGTTTACAAGTGGAAGTACAGCCGCCTTGTATGGTGCAAACTTGGGGTGCAGCCTGAGAACTATGTTACCTCTTTCTTTGTCATCATCGTATGCGTCAAACATGAACACAAGAAAACTCCTGTCAACTCCAAGGCTTGGCTCTGCAACAACGTGTGGAACAACCTTTTTCTTTGTCTCTTCATCATATATGCTAAGGTCTTTCTTACTGTGTTTTATGTGCTGCTGGAGATCAAAATCACTCCTGTCTGCTATGCCTTCAAGCTCTTTCCATCCCCAGGGGAATCTGTATTCTAGATCCCAGCAATCTGTTGAGTAATGTGCAAGCTCATCTTTTCCATGCTGTCTTATCCTAAGATTATCAGGGTTTGCACCATATCGTGCGAACCATTGCAACTCCTTTGCAAGCCAGTAAGCATGCCAAGGACTTTGTATAATTTTTTTGTCAAGTGCCTGCTTGACACTTATATTCTTCTCTTCCTGTCCTTTTGTCTGCATATCTACAGAAAGTATATTCATCTTATCTTCTATCACTTCTTCGATAAACATACAATCATCTTTTTTATCAGGATGGACAAAATATTCTATCTCCATCTGCTCGAATTCTCTGCATCGGAATAGGAAATGTCTTGGTGCTATCTCATTTCTGAAAGCTCTTCCCATTTGAGCTATTCCAAATGGAAGCTTGATCCTTCCAGTCTCGTAGACATTTTTGAATTCTGAAAATATTATCTGGGCTGTCTCTGCTCTAAGGTATGCTTTTGAATTCTCACTCTGCACTGGCCCAACATTAGTCGTGAACATAAGATTGAACTGGCGCGGATTAGATAGTTCGTTTCCTTTTGGAGATTTTACATTGTTTTCCTTGATAAGTTTTCCAAGGTCCTCTGGACTGAGCCCGTCTGCATGTATGCGAAGTGCCTCTTCTATGAGAACATCCGCTCTGAATCTCTCATGTGTCTTCAAATCTTCAACAAGCACATCGCCAAACTTTTCTGCATGGCCTGACGCCACCCATACTTTTGGATTGCAAATTATGCTACCATCTATACCTAAAACATCCTGTCTGCTCTGCACATGGAAACGCCACCATTCCTGTTTAAGGTTGTTTTTCATCTCTGTGCCAAGTGGTCCATAATCAAAGAATCCAGCCATACCACCATATATCTCAGAACTTGGGAATACAAATCCTTTTTTTTTACAGAAAACAGCCATGTCATCTATGCCAAGCCCTTTAGATGTCTCCGCAGCCTTTGCGGTCTTGGTCTCTACTGTATTTGCTGCTTTTTCTGCCATCTGGATACCTCAGCATAAATCTATCTATATTAGGTTATTGTCTGGTGTTTCTTCATTTATATAGTTTGTGCTGCAATAAAGATATTATTGAAAAAAAAGACATCTCCCAAACAAGTCACCTGTTCCTTAAATGTTGGTAGAAATATTGGAAAAAAGAGAACTTTTATACCCCCTATCTATTTCTTCATGCATGGTACGCTTAAGAACTAATGTTGCAGAGTATGCTATCATTATAGATGAAATTAACAAGCAGTTCCTTCTGGTTCAATGGGGTCCGCAGTACAAGAACTCTTGGCACTTCCCTGGCGGAAGATTAAATGAAGATGACAAGGAGATAGAAGGCCTAAGACGTGAAGTTACAGAAGAGATAGGTGTTGAAATAGAAAACTTGAGACCTGTCTTCTCTAAGTTTGTCACAGTAAAGGATTGCATCTATGTCAAGGAAGGGAGCGACCGGTACGCTTTGTTCTATCTGGCTAAAATCAAACCAGGCCAAAAGATAAAGCTCGATGAGGTAGAACACCATACGTATAAGTGGTTCAGACGAGATGATCTGGACAAGATAGAATTCTTTATGGATTTCTACAAGAATATGCTTGAGAAGGTGTTGCCTTTCTAGAATTGATATTGAAAGAGACCCACTCCCTCAACCAAGCAAAGATTCACCTGCCTAAAATTCCATATTTCCCGAAGGGGCACTTCAAATATCAATCATTTATCAAAAAAGAAAAAACACAACACAATAAATTCCACCAAACCAAAAACCCAGCACCTCACATTTTAAGATAATCAATCTCATCCTTATCAAGGTCAAGCTGATTAGCAAGCGCTGCCTTCAACTCATTGTCCCTACTCTGCTTGAAGATGACTTTCATGTAGGGATATGTATTCTTCACTACCTCTTTGCGTGACGAGTGTGTCGCTGCTGCCATCTTCTCGCATATGGCTTTACGCTTCTGGTATTTTCTGTTCGCTATAAATATCTTAAGTAACCGTTGAGTCTGTCCATAATGGATCATCTTTCTGTACTTTTCATCCTTTGAAACAGCAACACCTGCACTTAAGTAATCATTAACATATGCAAGGAATCTCCAGTGCTGCCATCTCATTATCCTTCTATTCATCACGTCTGCTTTAGATACGTAATCATAAGCTCTGGCCAGATCAGCTGGTTTCTCATATTCTTTTGGTAAGTTCTCGTCAACCCATAGCAAGCAGTGCTTGAGGTCTTCTGTAACAGTGTCAAAGGATTTTCTGGCAACCACAGGGTCTGTTGTCTTGAATATCTTTGTCAGTGCTGTTGTTATCTCTTCAACTCTTTCCCTGTCTGACAACACGTCAAGATCCTTCATGGTGATCTTCTGTGTGGCCAGCATCTGCAAATCATTTATCGCAGCCCGGGCATCTCCTCCTGAACGTCTTGCTACAGCCTTGAGCGCATCTTCTTCATACTCTATGCCTTCTTTGTCCACGACTGCCTTGATTATCTCAAAAACTTGCATGTACTGCAATGTCTCAAACTCGACCATAGCCACCTTACGACGTAATGTTGAGAATTTCTTTGTGAATGGATCGTTGGCGGTCATGATTATTGGAAATGATGTTTTTTCAGCTATTCTTACAATCTCTGGCACAGCCCCTCTATCTTTGACCCCTGATACACCATCTATCTCATCAATAAGTATTATTTTTCCTTTGAACATAAGAGACATCTGCTTTGATGCATTTCCCACAATACTTGCTATTGCGTCACCTGTTCGAAAGTCTGAAGCATTCAGCTCTACAATCTCAAGGCCCATTTCTGATGCCAATGCATATACTGCGCAAGTCTTACCACATCCTGTAGGACCATAAACTATTGTTGCCTTCTTGTGTTCGTTTCGGAAATTAACCACAAATTTCTTCAGTTGAGCAACCGATTTCTGCTGACCTACTACATCTATTCCTTTCAAAGGTATATATTTCTGTGTCCACGGTTTAACACGTTTTAGCATATGAAAAGATAACAAGAATAGGTATATTAATCTTATTGACACAACCCAAATAAATAATACTTACAATGTAAGTATAAATGCCAAAGCAAAAAAACCCTAACAACCTAAACCTTTAAATAAAAAACTCCAGATTCGGCAATCCATGACAGATAAAGAACTTCCTAAAAAATACGATCCACAAATTGAAGAACCAAAACTCCAAGAATTTTGGAATAAGAACAATATTAACAATTTCGACCCGAATGACACTGACCGACCAATCTACTCTATAGACACACCTCCGCCAACAGTATCTGGTAAAATGCATATGGGGCACGCATTCAGCTACAACCATTTTGATTTCATCGCAAGATACAAACGCATGAGAGGTTTTAATGTCCTAATGCCAATAGGTACTGATGATAACGGTCTTCCTACACAGACACTCATTCAAAAGATAAAAAAAGTACGTGCAAGAGATTTGGGTCGTAAAGAATTCGTTAGTCTATGTCTCAAAACACTTGAAAAAGAATTAAGACCGCAATACCTTGATGATTTTAAGCGAATGGGTATGAGCTATAACTGGGATGTAAATTACTCTACAATAAATCCTCATTGTCAGAAGGTATCACAAAAGTCTTTTATTGAATTATACAAAGCAGGAAAAGAATACAGAGCAGAGGCTCCTGCTATGCACTGCCCTAAATGTGAAACCGCAATATCACAAGTCGAATGTGAAGATGAAGAGATTGATTCTTTTTTCAATGACATTGTATTCAAGACAGAAGATAAAGAACTGATAATAGCAACTACAAGACCAGAACTTCTTCCAGCCTGCGTAGCAATATTCTATCATCCAGATGATAAGAGATACCAACATCTTAATGGTAAGTTAGCAAAAGTTCCTCTTTTTGATTTTGAAGTTCCTATTCTGGAAGACAAACGTGCCGATCCTGAAAAAGGAACAGGTATTGTGATGTGTTGTACATTCGGAGACTCTACAGACTGTGAATGGCAGAAAGCCCATAAGCTTCCAATAAAAGAAGCTATCGACAAGCGCGGAAAAATGACCAGTCTCGCAGGTAAGTATGACGGTATGAAAATTAAAGAAGCAAGAAAAGCTATTATTGATGATATAAAATCAGCAGACCTTCTGAAAAATCAGAAATCTATACGTCACTCTGTAAATGTTCACGAACGTTGCGGCACACCTGTAGAGTTTGTTCATTCAAAGCAGTGGTTCATAAAATATCTTGATATGAAAGAAGAAATGCTTCATTGGGGTATGGAATTCGATTGGTTCCCTAAGCATTTCAGGAATCGTTATGATAATTGGGTGCAGGGTCTTCAATGGGATTGGTGTATTTCAAGGCAGATCTATTTTGGAATACCTTTCCCTGTATGGTATTGTAAGAATTGTGATGAAACAATTCTTGCAAAAGAAGAAGATCTTCCTGTTGACCCAACAGTAGATTCTGCTCCTGTAGATAAATGTCCAAAGTGCGGCGGAACAGAATTTATAGGAGAAAAGGACATAATAAACACATGGGCAACATCATCTTTGACTCCGACAATAGTTAAGGAACTTTTCAAGGGCAAACCAGTTTATGAAGAACTCATCAATAATCCTATGAGTCTAAGACCGCAAGCACATGATATAATATCATTTTGGTTGTTCACCACAGTTGTTAAATCAAAGATGCATTTTGATATGCTTCCATGGAAGGATTGCATGATATCTGGCTGGATGCTCGACCCAAATGGTAAGAAGATGTCAAAGTCAAAAGGTAATGTGATAGAGCCGCAGTCAATGATAAAAAAATACAGCGCTGACTCTCTGCGTTATCTGGCAGGTGGATCAAAGCTAGGCGATGACCTTAACTTCCAGGAGAAAGAACTTGTCGCTGGTAAGAAAATGATTAACAAGATTTGGAACGCGACTAAATTTGCCATAATGAATCTTGATGGTTTTGACCCAAACACAAATGCAGATGATGTTTAACTTGAGACCCTTGACAGATGGGCATTGTCAAATATGCAGAAAGTAATAACAGAATGCACAGATAGTTTTGATAAATATGAATACTCCAAAGCAAAATCTTCTGCTGAGAAATTCTTCTGGAGCACACTATGCGATAACTATCTAGAAATCTGCAAGGAAAGACTCTACAACCCTGAATCTCGAGGAGAGAACGCAAGAAAAGCAGCCCAATTCACACTCTATAATCTATTCAGTACAACACTGAAGTTAATGGCACCTATAATGCCTCACATAACAGATTCAGTCTACCAATTATACTTCGCAAATAAAGAGAAAAATACATCCATCCACATGTCCAAATGGCCGAAAGCAGCACCCCATTTACTAAATGACCAAGCAGAGGTGGCAGGCGACCTCGTGGTTGACATCATCGCAGAGGTCAGAAAGTTCAAATCAGAAAATCAGGTATCTCTAAAGCACCAAGTAAAAATTTCTATAGAATGTGATAATGAGGACAAAACAAGAATAGAAAGTGCGATAAAGGATCTGGAAGGGACTGCTAACTCGACTGAAATATCTTTCGGTCATGGCAACAGACAGTTAGAAGGACGCGAAGTCAAGATAAGCATAGAACTCGTCAAAGACCCTGCCACCAATTCCTAATCCAACAAAAGCAACAACAATTCTACTTACACCCACTACGCTACCAGCACCCGCACAACCAATAACAAACACGCTGCTTGTGCTACCATTGCCGCCTAGCGAGCATAAACCACCTACAGAAAAAACCTATCGCAGTTGGGCGAACAACATGAAATTACACTGTAGTGCGAGCGCGGCAAGGGTATTGCGCAGGCAGCCAAACAGGCCAAGAAATCAACCAACAAACCACTAACCAGTCATTGTAAACCACGCACCAGCTTGATGATTTTTATTTCCCCTATAAAGAATCAATATTCCCCGTGCCCATTCAAGAAAACCCAGAATTTAGTCAAAAACATCTTTGCCAAAATGGAGAGTGGTAAACTTTACTAACTCAGCTGAAAAATCCACGTGGAGCTGAGGACTTATTACATACTTATTTTCATTTATATTTTATTTCTTAGCTTTCACTGGTTTCTTTGATGCTGATGTATTTGCAAGAAAATTACCTGAAAAACGTATAACTATGGTTGCCAGTAATATGGAATATAATATGAAAGCCAGTCCAAAGTCAAGTATGACGCTAAGCCCAGGTATTGCATAAGTGCTAAGCAGAAAAATAACTGCTGCTGTAGCAATGCCTTTGGGCGCGTTGACTGTCATAAATAATTTTTCTTTAATTGTGTACTCTCTCCAAAAGCTGAGGTGTATTGCCAGCATCCTCACAAGCAGGAATACAAAGAACAAAGCAAGGGACTGTAACAAGAACGTCCAGCTCCACTGTATATCTATCAACAGACCAAGAAGTATGAATACAAGTATCTGCAAAAATTCTGAGAATGTACTGGAAAACTTGTCAAGGGTTTCCTTGTGCTTGAGGTATATGTTACCTACGATAACTGCCATGGTAGTGACTGCGAGCACACCATTGCCTCCTATATTCTCTGCAAGAACATATGCTATTAGCGCTGCAGCGATTATAGCTATAGGTGATAATCTCTCTTCATAGACTCTGCTCATGACCTTGAACACAACAACACCCACTAACAATCCTGCTCCAAGACCTATGACTATCTGTTGAAGAAATGGGACAAATTGCTGCACAACTGTATCAAGTGTGACATCTGTGATGCTATTCATCAAATCCACCACAATGAAAGGTAAAAGAACAAGTGGTGGTGTGTTTACTATTGATTCTATCTCGAGAAAATCTGCAAGTTTGGATTTTGCATTGCCTAACAATGCCATTGCAACATCAGGTGACGTGCCTGCTATGAATGTTGAAAATAATATTGCAAGGTAAAGATCTATTCCCAGCATATACCTTGTGGTTATAGTCATTAAGAAAACAGTGAGTATGATAAAAAATACTGTGAGTTTTAGTGCTTTTAGAAACATGACATCTATTTCTTTTAACTTGAATGTGCTCGCAGAGTCGTACACAACCATGATAAGTGACAAGACTCCTAATGTGATTATGAAATTATCAGGTATGTTGAACATAGGTTGTCCTTGGTACTTGAAAAACTTGAGAAGCATGCCTACTGCTATCAACAAAAGCACATTGGGTAATTTTAAGCGTGACGCGACTATTGTGCACAAAAGTCCGAGAAGGAGGATAACTCCAAGATATGTCAGATATGTCAGTGCATCTAATGCCATACTTCACCTCTTTTTACCCATTATTGAGAAATTAGTATATAAATGTTATTGTCGCTTCGGCACTGTAGCAGAAAAACGTGTTTTTGCTTGAATTT
>JABMQF010000140.1 GCA_013203345.1 Candidatus Woesearchaeota archaeon | reverse complement strand
TTGCCCAATTAAATGCCATATCAATCGGAGTTTGCGCTTGTGAAATTGTTAGATATGTTTCTCCTGCATATTGACCTGCTGCTCCAATCATGGCGCAAAAGCCGGGAATCGCTGATAAAGGAACCGTAGACAATGTTTTTGTATGCAGCCATTCCGTTAGTCCAAATCGCCATTCCACTGCATCTAGTTCTGACACATAGGAAAGTCCATATTCAGTCTTACTCCCTGTCCCTTCCGGGCATTCAAACTTACCATCCATCTCTTCTAGCTTGTCTATGATCTTCTTTGATAACTTTTTATTAAGCATAACATGTACCTCGTTGAACTGAAGATTAGATCCATCCATAGTAGAGGTAGTGGTTCCTGAATATATAGGAACGTCGGCCTGCGCAACTGCCGCGCTCTTCGATGAATATTGTCCGTCTCCTGGTTTTTTAACTGTCTCAATGTATATCTCCGGCAGCCAAAATGTTACAGTAATTCCCAGCCCTATCCTTGCTTTTGTACAAATACATAAACCGCTGAATCTTAGATCTACACAACTCCAATCTATGCTGTCATCTTCAGCCTTAACACCTCTTGAAAAACAAATAAGTAAAAAAAACAAAAATAGAAACGTTAATTTAAATCCCTTCGATAATTTCAATTTCGCCTTTCCTCATTATAAGTAACGCAGGATATGATGTTATTCCAAACATTTCAGTAGTAGAATCGTTTTGAGCTACCTGCATTGGGCATTTTAGCCCTATTTCTGCCCAAAAAGCGTATGCTTCTTCTATCGTGTTATAACCAATGCAAATTCCTGCGTTGATCTTGTTTTGCCATACCTTTGCCGCATTTATTGAGCTTTCGTCTTTACATGTAAAAAAGAATATTCCCTGAGTCCTTTCCAACAATAACTCATCTTTTAGTTTTTTAATTGTTCTTTTCTGTGATCCTGTGTGTCTTTTAAGTTTTGTGTGAAAACCAGGCAGCTTAATTTCTCTTTTATCTTTTACTTCCTCCATGCCTTCCTTCACTATTGTTGCCATTTCTTTTTCAAACTTCCCTGTTCTTTTTGCAATTACATTGATTTGTTCATTAGATAACTCGATACATTCACCCCTTACGCCAAGATCTATTATCTTTTCTGAATAGCAAGGGATAATGGTAAAGAATACAAAAAAGCAGCAACATAGCGCAAAATAAGTTGCTTTTAGCCATGTTTTTCTTCTACTCATAACTCATTAATCCTCCAATCCTTTCGCTATTTTTCTCTTTAACCACTCATCTTTTTTCTTTTGCTGTTCTGCTTCTCTTTTAATGTTTTTTTCTTTCTCAAGAAGCTCTCTACGACTATACTTTCCTATTTCTGTAGGGCGTATATAATTAGCATTTGCTTGACGGATTTGCCCTATAATATCACTTGGCATTAAGCCAAAAGCTGTGACCACATTTCCGCGACCAAATCTCTCACCTAGTACTTCTTTGGAAGTCACAACCCACCATAAATAAGTACCCATAAGAAGCATAAGTAAACCACTAACTGCACAAAAAATAAATGTGAAAACTTTTCTGCAGTTGCTTACTATTAGCTTCAGCAATATTAGCACTACAAAAAAACCGACTACGTAGGACTCTATTCTCATAACTTTATCCTGCCTTCCCTGCAGCAGACGATGCCGCAGCTACGACATTCCCTGTGGGAATTTTCTCCGGTCGCACCATAGATGTCACTGTTCCATTAATAAAGACCCAAGATACATAAGGAGTTAAAATTACCAGCAAAACTGTTAAAGTAGGTATCTCTAAATTGTTCATCCAAAAAGAACTCTTCCCCGACATCATAGTTATTAACCCGCCAGCAAAGGTTCCCACCAATCCTGCTATCGCCCAGCATATAGTCCAACTGTGAACCCACAGCACGGTAGTAAAAAATTTCAACATTGCACCAAGTCGCCCAGGTAGTAATGCCAATAAAAAAATAATAGGCGAAGCTGCATATAATAGCAGTAAACATGCTCCTTGAAGATACGGCAACACCCTTACAACTGTTGAACACATCGCTAAAAATGCTGGGATAGTAAGAAGTTGCCCTATGCGTCCCAACGCTTTGGCACCAGCTGCGTCTGCAAAAAGAGATCCAGTAGGTGATATGTTTCTTACTATCTGTGCGCTTGAATTAGTATCTTTGTTCACTTTTCTTTCAAAGTTTCGCACAATATCCTCTAAAAGCTGGTCTTCTAAAGCTACTCCACGAGCCCTTCTACCCATAGCGAATATCATCCCCCCTCCAATACCCGGCATTCTATACCATGCTCTTTTGAGATAACTTTTTACCTGCTCCCACGCCGTAAATTGCCTTCTTGCATCTTGTTTCAGAAGCTTTCTTACCGTGCCATAAGCCTCATTACAATACATTGGTACTCCATTAATGGTTGTTGTCCACTCAGTCCCCTTTCCTTTAACGTGTTTTTCATACATTTTTTTATAAGCTTTATTACCTATAAAATCCTTTGGCCCAATTACAGTTACTCCTTCATTTTCACATGCAATCATAGCCTTTGAAGTGCAATCCGCAACAAACCTTAAATAATTACCTCTGGCATTCTCTCCCATACTTAATGCAGATACTTCTGCCTGCAATGTGACAAAATCCAAAAAAACCGCGTGATAGTCCCCTCCGCTAATCATATATGCTATTGCATTAGTTAGCTCATCTATACTCTGTACTATTTTAAAGAAAACCACTGGTACTCTTACGCTTCCCATATCACTTTTAAGTCCCTTAAATTTTTCAAACACTTTGTCTGCAGATTCTCTACCTGAACGAGGCTGTATATTGTTAATACTAATTACCATTTTATGACTTACAAGAATTGAAAATAAAATTATCACAAGCAAGTAGTTTATAACCGACGAACTCCATGGACCTTCGCCATTCATAACGCTTCGCCAAACAATAACTACCAAACTAATTGCAACTACCGTTATATAGGCCACTTTCAACATAGATAGCACTTTCCCGCATATAGAC
Organism: Candidatus Woesearchaeota archaeon; assembly: GCA_013203345.1. Taxonomy (GTDB): domain Archaea; phylum Nanobdellota; class Nanobdellia; order Woesearchaeales; family UBA11576; genus JABMQF01. Next base: position 3,904 of record JABMQF010000140.1, on the reverse strand, counting down.
AATCCCAAAAACATCAATACTGAATCAACTGGGAAAGCACCTAATTTAATCACTTTTTAAACGCTCCACCTGCCATTTTAAATAGCTCTTTTGCCTTTTCCCTATTAATCTCTCGAAGAACTTTATACTCTCTAAACGCGTCCTTATATCTCCCTAGATATAAGTAGGTTCTCCCAAGATAAAAATGCACATCATCATGGCGTTTTTCTACATCTTTCTTCAACATCGCTTTTTTTAAATGTGAAATAATTACGGGAGCTTTTTCTTTTTTGAATTTATCAGAAAAAATATACTTACCAAAAGCTAAACGATACCAAGTCTCCCCGATATAAAAATGTGAAACAGCCACATAGGAACCACCAGGATTAAGCTCTAATGCTTTTTCAAATTCTAGTACTGCTTCCTCATCCTTAGTTCTGTCATTCCTCATTATTAAACACACACCTAATGCATAATGCCCCATTGCAAAATCAGGTTTGATTTTCAGCGATTTTCTATATGCGTCTTCTGCTTTCTGATAGTGAAGACGCCAATCAACAGAATCAAGATCATCTAAATTCCAATAATACCCCATTTCTAACCATCTCGCTGCACTATAGTGCCCCCTTCCAATATAGTACTGTCTTTCAAAAGACATACCTTCAAGATTAAAACGCTCTGCTGGATTATCCTTATAAATCTCAGCCATTTTTAACTTTTCACTCAATATCGAATAAACTATTCCAAGGGTTAACACTATTTCAGAATCATCAAGAGTATATTGCGCAGCCTTGCGTAGCCACTTTATGGCCTTCTTATACTGCTTTAATTCAAAATAATATTCCCCTATCCTATAATATGCCCTAGGGCTTTTGTAATTGATTTTAACTTCTCTTTTAAACTCTTTCACAGCTTCAGCATATTGCTCCTTTATATGCTCGTCTTTTGTAAAAATTCCACTTTTGGCAAGACGAAGATATGCTAATCCTAGCTGATGATGTTTCTTAACATCGCTAGCCGACCACGGCCAAATCCCAATGCTCTCTTTCCAAAAAATAATTCTATTTACAATATCCAAAACCTCATCAAGCCCCTTAAGACTATTTAAATTTAAATAAGGAGTAGAAGAAACACTTTTGCGCGCCTTTGCTTTCTTTAGCCATACCCTCGCTTCTTTGTAACGTCCCAACGCAGCATAATTCTTACCCCCCATGAAATGGGCATCGGCAAGATCAGCATTAAGTTTTATTGCTTTTTTACAAGTTTTTATTGCCTTATTGTATTCTCCAAAAAAGGAATAACAACTTCCAAGCAAAAGATATAAAGTTGGATCGTCGGGATTCATTTGCAGCATATCTTTAAATTCATCAACCGCATTTTTATAATCGTTCACCTCAGCAAACGCTATCCCTCGTTTAAAATGATAGCCAAACTTTTGTTTAGTTTCTTTATATCTCTTATCCCAATCAATTTCTGCAATTTTCTTGACTTCTTTAAAGGTTAACTCTTTTTGACACCATCCACGCGTTAAACCCAAAAAAGCAATACAAGCTACTAAAAATACTGCTAAACTATATTTAAAATTTTCGACTCTCATGTTCTCCCCTAAAACTTTACTCTTCTACTGCTGAGTTTGTGAATTTTGGACTAAAAAAACTTTCAAAAACACTAACAGGCTTAGTCCCTACCGCATCCTTAACAGCCCTAACCCGCACCTCTTTACTTCTCTTTATTGCCTCGAACATAGTGTTATAAGCCCTTTTCTGTGCTTCAGCACGAATTACAATTCCATCTTTTTTAATTACAATTCCATCTTTTTTTGCCGCTAAGTATTTTCTATGCTCTAAAGAAATACTGGGATCCCCCATCCCCTTTTCAAGATCTCTCTGTGCTTTATCTAAATTATATAAAGTTTCCAGCCCCGCATACGAAGTCAAATACGCTCTAAATACTATTTCCTTTTCATTTAAAGGCAACAACATTGCGTCTTTCATCCATTCCTTAGTCACTATCAAATCCGACCGAGAGAGTTTAGCCTGATCTTCAGGGGTAAAATCCCCTCCCTTCTCAAGCTTTCTTATTATTGGATTGAGCACTACCTCTTCTTGTCTTTTTTTAATATCCGCATACATCTGAACTTCATCAATTGTTGGCTTCTTCCAGTTTATGGAACCACTACCCTTTATAACAACATCTCCCAGGAGACCAGCTATATAATCTCTTGTTGTGCTACCCACACCTCCAGCTTCTTTGCTTTCTAGATATTGTCCTATCACGCTGTATCCTTCTTCTCCACTGCCTATTTGCCCAGAACCTTGATATTTATTTAATCCGCTTGCCCAGTCTTCTTCATTGACATAATCGTTAGTAAGTCTATTTGCTTCTTTCATATCACTTGGATCTTGTTCGCTTCTGTATCTATTACGAGCTACATTTCTAAGACTTTGCCCTAAATTTGTTGCGAGTTGTTGCTGCCTTTCGCAACTTGCATACTGCATCTCCATGCTCATATTACTCATGGCTTTTAGGTGTTTCACGATATCAGCAAGCGTAGGAGAAATATACTCCAACAAAAGTATGGGTGCGCTGCTAATTGCTCCCCCTTTCAAAGCTTCCCAGTAGCGATCAAGCGCCTCTTGATTTAATGTATTTTTTAAATTTACTTCCCAATCAAACCTGCCGCATCCAGCTTCTACATTTGTATGAATTTCAATCAATTTTTCAGTGGGTTTATATGGCGGCGCATAATCAATACCGCCACGATAAACAAACCCGTCTTTATCTTTATTATAATACTGATAATACTCTATATTTGTACCTTTTGCCTCTGCATCGTCCCACATGTCCGCAAAAACAGTAGGGCATAAAAAAACTATAATTAGAGTAATAAAACTGAGTTTTTTAATCATTGGTCTTTCCTTTTTTTATTTTCACTTAACCTTTCATAATATAACATAAAGCATAATAAGGCGGTAAGCTTGAACCAGAAGCTGTGGTTCCGGAATACGTATGAGTATGACGCATAGCTGACATAGTTCCTTGATCTCCGTCATACTGCTGATAATTTGATGGAGTACTAGTGCTCCCACTATAAGTATGATTGTGTGTAGTTGCGCCGCCTGTTGCTCCTACACCATAAGAACCTCCTGCTCCTACAACAAACCTATCTCTTAAATTCGGAGTACCGTTCGCCCCATTACATAAATACCAACCACTGGGAATACTTGCAACGGATCCTGACCATATAGCTATGGTTCCTACCGGAATTGCGCTAAAATCACTCAGCCATATTCCAAGCTGCCTTAAATATATATCATCTGCATTAATTCTATGTAAATAACTCGTTCCTGTTGCACTTAAATCAAGTAAATATGTATTGTCTGCATCGTTATAAATCTTAGCCTGTGTGTAAATATCCCCTTCTAATGTCCTTTGTTCCTGCGCAGCAGCAGCTAATCTATGAAGCAAATTCTCGTGAGAGGATTCGCTTCCAGGTAAAGGAACGGTACTTGATAGGCTTTCTCCTGCTACTACAGCTTGAGGCAATACCTGAGCTGCCGCATTTATATAAGCAGCGGGGATGTTGCTTTGAACAGTAAAGGCATCTGCTGTTGAGCTTACACTATAAGCATTTCCAAACGGGTTATTGGCCGTCCATGAAGAATCCAGATACCCGGCAGTTTGTAGTGCTGCAATATCTGCTGGCCAGGTACTATTTGCAACATAATACCACTTAGCAGCGTCCTGAATATGTTTTGTTTCTACAGCTGCTTTTTGCGCTGCCTTTGTATTCATTAGAGTAATAGCTCTGGGAGTAGCTACCATTGCCAACACCCCCAGAACAGCCATTACTATGGCAATTTCAACAAGTGTAAAAGCTTTTTTACTCTTCATATAAATGTTGTTTATCATAAACAGCCTCCCC
>JABMQF010000139.1 GCA_013203345.1 Candidatus Woesearchaeota archaeon | reverse complement strand
GAACCTAAGAAGGAAGAACCTAAGGAAGAGCCTAAGGAAGAGCCTAAGGAAGAACCTAAGGAAGAACCTAAGAAGGAAGAACCTAAGGTTGAAGTGAAAGAAGAATCTAAGAAGGAAGAAGTAAAAGAAGAAACTAAAGAAGAAGTCAATGCAAAGAAAGAAGAAGATAAGGAAACTAAAGAAGAAAAATGAAGGATATAAACCCTATTAAGATGAGTGAACAGGAGATCAAAGCTAAAGTGATTGAACTCCGTAAAGAACTGATTAAACTTAATGCTCAAGCAGCCACGGGAACCACACCACGGAACCCGCGGCAAATCAAAACAACAAAGAAAAACATAGCGAGGCTCTTGACAGCCATGACCGCTAAGGAGTTGAACAAATGAGTGAGATTTGCTCTACGTGTGGATTACCCAAAGAACTTTGCGTTTGTGAAACAATCGCAAAGGAGAACCAACTGATTGAAGTCACAATCGAAAAAAGAAAATTTGGAAAGCAATACACCATCATAATGGGTATTGATACCAAAGAGATTGACATTGATCAGCTTGTCAAGAAGCTCAAAGGAAAATTTGCCTGCGGAGGCACGGCAAAAGATGGTAAGATTGAGCTTCAAGGACAACATAAGCAAAGAGTTCGTGAAGCTCTTGTTGAGATGGGTTTTGCACCAGAAACAATAATCTTGAAGTAAATATGCAAAAGAAACAGAAGCCGGTCAGATTAGCTTTAATGGGTGAGATGCTCAGAGTCACTGAGTCTCAAAATCCATCCCTCGTCGGTATTGAGGGAAAAGTAATTGACGAGACTAGGCATACAATAGAGATAGAAACCAAGAAAGGTATCAAGACGATCATAAAGGACCAAGTGACGGTCAATATCAACGGAAAAATAATTGAAGGAAAAAAACTCGAAGGACGAATTGAAGAACGGATAAAAAATTCACAATAATTTAAGATAATGGTGCATAATATGACAAGAACTCGAAACATTGGCCTTGGAACAAAGCTGCCTAGTACTGCATGCTCTGACAAGAACTGCCCTTACCATGGTAATATAAAGATTCGAGGTAAGCAATTTACTGGCAAGGTTGTCTCAGATAAGATGACTCGATCAGTGCTTGTAGAATGGCTCGGATGGCAAAAAGTTCCAAAGTATGAAAGATATCGTAAAACCAAAACAAAGGTATCTGCGCATAATCCTGCGTGTATAGACGCCAAAGAAGGTGACATGGTCAGAATCGGCGAATGCCGCCCAATAAGCAAGACAAAAACATTCATTGTTGTCAGTGTGTTGGGATCTGATGATACACATCAGCTCAAGAAGGAATCCCTAGAAGAGGGAAAACATCAGGATAAACCTAAAACTGAAATAAATACTAAGACTGAAAATGCAAGCGAATAAAGCAACAGTGACTAGAGGATTACAGACAGGATCCACGTTGTCGACATGCGACAATTCAGGAGCCAAGGTAATTAGAATAGTCTCTATAAAGAGAAAGAAAACAACAAAGAAAAGAGTGCCTTACTGTGGTGTAGGTGATCTTGTGCTTGCATCGGTCAAAAAAGGTAAACCTGAGATGAGAAAACAGGTTGTGTTTGCAGTTATAGTCAGGCAGAAGAAAGAATATAGAAGACCTGATGGTATGAGAATCAAGTTCGAAGACAATGCAGCTGTCGTGCTCAAAGATGATAAAGGAAATCCCAAAGGTACAATATTCAAAGGACCCATCGCCAAAGAGGCTGCGGCAAGATGGCCTGGTGTATCTAAGGTCGCTAGCATGATACTATAGGTGTAAAATGAAACAGGCATTTTCAACAAATTGGAATTCAAGCAAGAGGCCCGCAAAACAGCGGAAGTATGTATATAACCTACCTCTTCATACACAGAGTAGAATCCTGTCTGTACACCTATCATCAGATTTAAGGAAGAAACATAATACGAGAAGCACACCTGTAGCTAAAGGAGATAAAGTAAAGGTTCTCAGAGGCCAGCATAAAGGAAGAGAGAACAAAGTTGAAAGAGTGGATCATAAGAAAACCAAGGTTTATATCATGGGAATTGAAACCACCAAGAAGGATGGTTCAAAATCAGCATATCCAATTAAGCCAAGCAATATCATGATAACTGAACTCAACCTCGAGGACAAGAAAAGACTGGCCTCGATAGAAAGGAAGGGAGCGAAGACTAATAAAACAGAATCTGCTCCAGTTACCGAAGAGAAAAGGAATGAGGATCACGAGGAATAAAAAATGCCCAAACAGCATATGAAAAGAATTGCAGCACCAAAGACCTGGAATATAGGTAGAAAGGAGTCTACATTTATAACCCGGCCAAATCCGGGCGGGCATAAGATAGCATATTGTATGCCTCTCTCAGTTGTAATGAGGGAATTAATCAAGGTATCTCGTACAGCAAAGGAGTCAAAACAGATACTACATCTAAAAGATGTTTTTGTCGACAAGAGGAAAAGGGTTGAGGATAAGTATCCTGTTGGTCTTATGGATATCATAGAATTTCCTCAGATGGAACAGCAGTATAGGATACTACTTGACAACAAGGGAAGAATTGCAGCAGTGCCTGCAACAGCCAAAGAGACATCAACAAAGCTTTCAAAGATAGAATCCAAAACATCTGTGAAAGGTGGAAAGATTCAGCTGAATATGTCTGATGGGCGCAACATATTGATTGATAAGAATAATTACGGCACAGGAGATACTCTTCAGTTATCTCTTCCAGATCAAAAGATAACATCACATTTTCCTCTTGAAAAAGGAGCTATGGTCCTTTTGATAGGTGGTAAGTACGCAGGAATGGTGGTCGCTATAGATGAGATATGCGATGATAAAATCATACTCAAGACATCCAAGAACCAAAAGTTCGAGACGTCAAAGTCCTATGCCTTTGTAGTTGGAAAGGACAAACCAGTGCTTGATAGTATAAATCAATTAACTAAACCGGCAAGATGAATAAGACAAGAGAAATCAAAGTAGAGAAAGTCACCCTTAACATAGGGGCAGGTAAGAGTACAGATAGGCTTGACAAAGGTATCAACTTACTTGAGATGCTCACAGATGTAAAGCCTGTAAAGACAATCACTACAAAGAGAATAGCTGGATGGGGTTTAAGACCTGGATTACCTATAGGGTGTAAGGTAACAGTTAGAGGCAAGAAAGCAAGCGAGTTGCTCAAGCAACTTCTTGGAGCACTTGATAACAAGTTGAACCAAAAACAGTTTGATGATGAAGGCAATTTTTCATTTGGAGTAAAGGAATATATAGATATTCCTGATGTGGAATATAATCCGGATATAGGAGTTATAGGATTCCAGGTTTGTGTAACTCTCTCAAGACAAGGATTCAGAATCAAAAGAAGAAGATTACAGAAGAAAAAGACAGGCTCTAAACATAAGATCACAAAACAAGACTCAATAGATTACCTTAAATCAAATTTCAATATGATACTCGCGGAGGAATAAGATGACAGCATCAGACCACAAAAAAATGCTTGCGCAACTCAAGGTCAAGCCCGCAATATACAACAAATTCATAAAACATAATGCTCCAAAAAAAAGAAGTTGTGGAGTAAGTACCAAGAAATGCCGAAGGTGCGGTACGTGCCGAGGTCACATAAGTAAGTATGGTCTAAACATTTGTAGAAGATGTTTTAGGGAAGTCGCAATTAAGATGGGCTTCAAGAAATTCAGTTAACGGTGAAATAAATGTCTCTCAACGATCCATTATCAAATGTAATGTCGAAAGTCAACAACTACGAGAAGGTAGGTAAGAAGGACTGTGTAATCAAGCCAGTTTCAATTATAATAAAGAAATTGCTTGATTTGCTCAACCAAGAAGGTTATATGGGTAAGTATAAAGAGTTTGAAGACGGGAAAGGTAACCATCTTAAACTTGATTTGCTTGGTAACATAAACAAATGTGGGTCAATAAAACCCAGATTTTCAGTTGCTCTTGATGATTATGAAAAATGGGAGAAACGGTATCTTCCATCAAGAGGATTTGGAATTTTAATTGTGTCAACTTCACAAGGAATAATGACGCATAACAAAGCCAAGGAGAAGAAGATAGGTGGAAGACTCCTGGCATACTGTTACTAAAATGGTCCTGGAAAATATAGAGAAGGAAATTGAAGTGCCTGAAAATGTCGAAATCACTATAGATGGTATAGTAGTTAAGGCAAAGGGAGTCAAAGGCGATATCGAGAGAAAAATTATCATGCCGAAAATAGCAATCAGTGTCGTAGACGGAAAGGTCAAAGTCGGCGCCAATAAAGCAACTAAAAGAGAAAAGGCAAAGATTGGCACTGCTGTGGCACATATAACTAACATGATCAAAGGAGTCGATGAAGGACATCATTATGAGCTAAAAATTTGCTCAGGACATTTTCCTATGAATGTCAGTATCAGCGGAAACAAGCTGGTCATAAAAAATTTCCTTGGTGAGAAAGTTCCGAGGGAGATTAAAATTAAAGAAGGAGCCAAAGTTAAGGTTGATGGAGACAAAGTATTTGTCGAAGGGCTTGATATAGAAATTGTAGGTCAGGTGGCAGCTGATATAGAACAGCTTACCCGGGTCACAAATAGAGACATAAGAATATTTCAGGATGGCATATACATAATCAAAAAGCCGAAGAAGAGAATGCTGTGAAAATGAATGTCGAAGAATTGCTCAAAAAGCGAAGGCTACTGAAGAAGAAAAAGCCTGAATTCATAAGGCAGGATGCCCATAAGAAGAAAAAGTTAGGTTGGAAATGGCGCAAGCCAAAAGGATCTGACAGTAAGATGAGGGTCAGTAGGAGAGGCTATAAGAGAAGCGTTAGAAAAGGTTGGGGTAGTCCAGTATTAGTCAAAGGTTTGGATAGGTCAGGACTTTTACCTGTAATGGTAAGTACTCAAACTCAGCTGGAAACAATAAATCCTAAGACCCAAATCATGGTCATGCCAAGTTCGGTGGGTACAAAAAGACGTACTGAACTTGTAACACAGGCGATCAGCAAAGGAATAACAGTACAAAATTATAAGGATTCTCAAAAATTCTTAGATGAAGCAAAAGAAAACTTTGAATCAAGAAAAAAGGAACGTAAAAAAGTGAAAGAAGAAAGAGACAATAAGAGAGAAGCTGCAAAGAAGAAGGCAGATAAGAAGGACAAAAAAGAGGAAAAGAAAGAGGAAAAGAAAGAAACTACTGAAAAATCTGAAGAAGAAACCGTGACAGATGATGATAAGAAGATGGAGGAGAAGAAGGAGCAGGACAAGCTTCTGATTTCCAAACAATAAAATGAAACTCTCAGTTCAGAAAAGACTTGCAGCATCTATTTTCAAGAGTTCGCAGAAGAGAGTCTGGTTTGATCAGGATAGACTCCCTGACATAAAGGAGTCTATAACAAAACAGGACTTAAAAGGACTCATCAGTGAAGGAGTCATAAGACTCAAACCGGAAACATCCATATCACGAGGACGGGCGCGACAAAAGAAAATCCAAAAAGGTAAAGGATTACAGAAAGGTAAGGGATCCAGGAAAGGTGGTTTACGCGCACGAATCCCGAAGAAAGACTTGTGGAAAGTAAAGATGAGGGTGCAGAGGGGATTTTTAAAGATACTCAGGGATAAAGGATTCATCACAAGAAGCATATATCAGAATCTTTACCTCAAAAGTAAAGGTGGGTTTTTCAGGAGTAAGAGGCACATAAAAATTTACCTTGATGAACACAAGCTCACAGAGAAGAAGTAAAATGGCAAGGACGAAATACGGAAAGACAAGAACTGTAAAATACAGGCGTAAGAGAGAGTCAAAAACAAACTACAAAAAAAGGCTCGCACTTATCAAGTCAGGTAAAGACAGGCTCGTCATACGTAAGTCACTTAATATAATAACTGTCCAGATTGTCAGATATAACCCTGATGGTGATAAAGTTTTATTGACATCAACATCAAAGGATCTTCATAAGCTGGGATGGAAATTACATAAGGCAAATTTACCGAGTGCATACCTTACAGGTCTTTTGTTAGGTACAAAAGCCAAGGCTAAAGGTATCGAGGAAGCTGTGATCGATCTTGGTTTGCAAATTCCTATAAGGGGTGGAAGGTTATTTGCAGCGCTCAGAGGAGCGATTGATTCAGGACTTAAAATCACACATAGTGTCGAGGCACTTCCAAGCGATGAGAGAATAAGTGGAAAACATATAGAAGAATTCGCGAAGATCCTTAAAGAAGATAAGGCAAGATACGAAATTCAGTTTTCCTCATACATCAAGGATGGTGTAGATCCGCAATCGATTAGCAAGTTATTCGAAGATACTAAAAAGAAAGTAAGTTCACAATAAAGGTCAAAAATGGCAGATAAAGAAAAAACGGAAAAGCCAAAAGCTGCTGCTGGAAGGCCGCCACAAAGGCCTGCCGCAAGAGGACCCCAGAGAGGACCTCAGAGAGGACCTCAGAGAGGAGCTCAGGCAGGACCTCAGAGAAGGCCTCAGAGAAGGTCTCCAAAAGGATACCAGAAGGGACCTCCACGTGGCGCACCTGTATTTAATCCAGACTTATGGAACCCTAAGACTGAGATAGGTAAACAAGTGAAGTTAGGGGATGTAACAGATATAGACGAAGTTTTAAACAGCGACAAGAAGCTGCTCGAATGGGAGATAGTTGAAGCGCTCATACCCGACATGGAATCTGATCTTCTACTCATAGGACAATCAAAAGGAAAGTTTGGCGGTGGACAAAGACGAGTTTTCAGACAGACACAAAAAAAGACAAAGGAAGGAAATAAACCAAGCTTTGCGACATGCGCTGTGATTGGCGACAAGAACGGACATGTAGGTATAGGATATGGAAAGTCTCGTGAGACAGTGCCTGCTAGGGAGAAAGCGATAAAGAAGGCTAAGCTCAACATATTAAAGATTAGGCGAGGCTGTGGTTCATGGCAGTGTAATTGTAAAGAGCATCATTCAATACCATTTGCTGTTGAAGGTAAATGTGGATCAGTTAAAATAACTCTTATGCCTGCACCAAAAGGAACAGGTCTTTGTGCTGGAAGTGAGATATCAAAGGTTTTGAAGTTGGCAGGTGTGGAGGATGTGTGGTCTAAAACTTCAGGTAAGACAACATCAAGGATAAATCTGACATCGGCCCTAAACAAAGCTCTTAAGAAACTTATGGCAATCAAAGTACAGACAAAATACAAAGAAGGTCTAAACCTGGCTGAATAAGATGACAGAGGAAACAAAAAAAACGGAAAGCGCAGGCGGTCAGTACGCAGCTATATTGATAAGGAATACCACAAGGACAAGTGGAGATATCCGAGATACACTTATTATGCTTAGGTTGCACAAAAAATTCACGTGCACTTTGGTTCCAGCTATACCATCATTCAAAGGTATGCTAAATAAGACAAAAGATTTCATAGCATATGGTGAAGTCGATGATGAGACTGTTAAATTACTTAATGAGAAAAGAGGCAATGATGATAACCTTTTTCACCTTCATCCACCCAGAGGAGGATTTGAAAGAAAAGGTATAAAAAGAAATTTTGTGCAGGGTGGAGCAATTGGATACAGAGGAACAAAAATAAACGACCTCATCAAAAGGATGATTTAAATGACTACACATAAGAAACCTAAGGATTGCCGGCTGAGAGGGAGCACTTCTCATGGTTATGGTAGTATGAAGAAGCACAGAGGTGCAGGTAGTAGAGGAGGCAGAGGTAGAGCAGGTTCTGGAAAAAGAGGAGATCAGAATAAACCTGCCACCTGGAAAAATAAAAATTATTTTGGAAAGTATGGTTTTACATCAAGATCAAGAACTCCAAGTTCATTCACTATAAACATAAAGAGTATAGAGGATAGGGCTGAAACATTTATCAAAAAAGGATTGGCTAAGTTGAAAAACGATTTTCTTGAGATTAATTTAGCAGATATCGGCTATAACAAGTTGCTTAGTACAGGCAAGCCGAAGCGCAAACTTCTAATAACAACTATGCATGCAACAGAGAAAGCAATTGAGAAAATCAAAGCAGCTGGCGGAGAAGTCAAGTTGACTTCGCAGAAACCAGACAAAAAAAAGGATGAAGAAGCTGCACCTGTGGCTGAGTAAGGATAGCAACAATGGGACTCTTCGAAGCAATAATATCAAATCTTCCCGAAGTCGCAAGACCAAGCCAGAGACGTCTTTCTTTCAAGGAAAAGCTCAAATGGACAGTAGTATCACTTGTTTTGTTCTTCGTACTTGGATTAGTACCTCTATTCGGTCTTGGACATAATGCCTTACAGCAGTTTGAATATCTTTCAATAATACTTGGTGCACAGTTCGGTTCATTGATATCTTTGGGTATAGGTCCTTTAGTCACTTCATCTATCGTGCTTCAGTTGCTTAGTGGTTCAGGCTTGGTGAAGTTTGATCAATCAACAGAAGAGGGTAGGAGAAGATTCCAGGGAACACAGAAGATAATGGGAATAGGATTTGTAATCTTTGAAGCGTTCATCTATATTTTTATGGGAGGTCTTACACCTCCGCCTGAAATGGCAGGCACAACCATTTATATGTACCTACAATTGTTCCTCGTATTCCAGTTATTTCTCGGAGGAATACTCATAATGTTCATGGACGAGATAGTCTCAAAGTGGGGATTTGGTTCAGGAATAAGTCTTTTCATAGTTGCTAATGTGGCACAGGCCATGTTCATAAGAGCGTTGAGTCCCTTGCCAAGTCCTACAAACCCGAGTATATCAACAGGAGCGATACCTGCACTTTTCCAGAGTTTAGCAGTGGGTGATGCAGTAACTGCAGCTTTGATGTTGGCAGCAGTTATAGCGACAATCCTGGTTTTTGTCATAGCAGTTTTCACACAGGCAATGAAGGTTGAGATTCCTTTATCATTCGGTAGGGTACGAGGACATGGAATAAGATGGCCTCTTGCTTTCATATACACATCAAACATACCAGTCATACTCGTAGCGGCTTTACTTGCAAATGTTCAGCTCTTTGGAAGGCTATTGCAAAACTGGGGACATCCTATACTAGGGACTTTCACAGGCAACACTCCAAGTTCAGGACTTGTGTCATGGCTTTACTCGCCAGATATTGTTGGAAAAATAATCAGGGGAAGTATAGTACCAATAGACTTTGCACAGGCTGCAGTTTACATGTTTTTTATGATAGGTGGAGCAGTTGTTTTTAGTATATTCTGGGTACAGACTGCAGGAATGGATGCAAGTAATCAAGCACAGAAGATAATGAGTTCAGGATTACAGATACCTGGATTCCGAAAGGACCAGAGGATACTTGAGAAAGTTCTCGACAGGTATATAGGACCTCTTACAGTAATGGGTGCGATAGCAGTAGGATTCCTTGCGGCGATAGCTGATTTATCAGGTGCGCTAGGACATGGAACAGGAATACTGCTAGCTGTTATGATAATTTACAGGATGTATGAAGAGATAGCAAAGCAGCATATGATGGATATGCACCCCATGATGAGGAAGTTCATGGAATAAAATGGTATTTGATAGTATTCTTAATCCAGTATTTTTGCCAATTCTTAGATTACCTGCATTGGCTGCTATAGCTTTTGTATCGTTTTTGATATCCCTTCTCATAACAATAGTGTACAAATACATGACTAATCAGACTATGATGAAGGACCTCAAGACGATGCAGAAGGAATTTCAGAAGAAGATGAAAGAGAATCGGGGCGAACCTGACAAAGTAATGAAGATACAGAAACAGGCCATGGAAGTCAACATGAAGTACATGACCCAGAGCTTCAAGCCCACACTTATAACATTCTTACCTATAATCATAATATTCACTTGGCTCAATGCACACTTAGGGTTTGAACCAATAATGCCTGATGAGGAATTCTTAGCGACATTAACATTTGAACCTGGAATTTCTGGTGTGGTCGAAGTATTAGTCCCTGAAGAAGTAGATATATTAGGATCTAATATGGTTGATATAACAGAGGGTGTTGTTGAGTTTAGTTTCAAAGCAGATAAAGGAGATTATCTGCTCAGTTTCAATCATGGAGATAATTCATATTCAAAAGAAGTCCGTATCACAGAAGAAAGACTTTATGCAGATGTAGAGAAGATAGTCGAAGATGGAAGCCTAAAGAACATAAAACTTTCTAATGACAAATTGATAGCTTTGAATATTGCAGGTAGTGCTGAAGGTGGATGGAAAAAAGGAAGATTGGGCTGGCTTGGTACTTATATAATATTCTCAATTTTATTCAGTCTTGGACTTAGGAAATTGATGAAAATATATTGATTCTTATGATTTCCAATTATTAGGGCGAGAGATATGGATGAAAAGCTGATAGGCAAAGCAATTGAAGTGTATAATGCTAATTTTTCTTCTCGGACATGGTTTGGCAGGTGTATATTTCTTTCGTGGTATTGCGATATTGGTACTTGTGAGTTCTGTTTCCGGTCGACAGTGAAGCACAAGATAAGACATGCTTCATCTGCAAAAAGAAGTAAAGAGAGCATACTTTGTGATGCAATAATAGGGAAAAATCTAGGTTGGAGAATAGAGTTTCTTACAGGGGGTTACAGGATATTTTCATTTGAAGATCAAATTGAGATATGTAGATTGGTATCTGAAATATATGGGCATAAGATATGGATAAATCTTGGGACTGTAGGGAAAGATGAACTACAAAAGTTACAACCTTATGTAGAGGGTGTTTGTGCATCTATAGAGTGTGTTGATCCTGACCTTCATAACAGGATATGTCCTGACAAACCAATAGAGCCTTATTCAAAGATGCTGAAACAAGCTAAAGAGATGGGTTTTAAGACGTCATGTACTATTGTTGTCGGTTTGGGAGAGACACATGAGGATTTTGAACTGCTTGCTGAATTCATATCTGAGCATGAATTAGATAGAATAACATTCTATGCACTCAAGCCTATACAGGGCACGCGGTTTACAGAAAGTCCTTTGCCTGATGAGTATGCTTGGTGGGTGGCTATGACAAGAGTGAGGTTCCCTTTACTTGAGATTATGGCAGGGCTTACGCCTAAGCGGGCAGAGGAGTATGCTGGGTTGTTGCTGAGGGCAGGGGCTAATGGGCTTACTAAGTATCCTGCAGTGAAGCGGTTTGGGTCGGCGCAGGCACATGAGGTTGAGAGACAGATCAAGGAGTCTGGAAGGAAATTTGAAGGAAGTTTGACAGAGCTGCCTGATGTTGATTGGGATATGGAAGTTGAGAGGCTTGGGCTTGATGAAGAGCTGAAGGAAAAGGTTAAGGGGAAGTTGAAAGAATATGTTGAGGGGATGAAGAGAGGGAGTGTTTAAGGATGATTCTGCTTGTGTATGTAATTTGGAATAACACAAAATCCTAATAGAGTTGTTTTGGTGCTGCAATATCTGCAGGAATTTAGAACAATTTAGGTACTGATGTGGGGTTTGTTTCAATGATTGCTTCTGTTCCTAATACCTAAATTGCGGTTGTATTGAGAAAATAAAATTAAAAGGAATTTATTGGAATAGGTTCCTAAGACCCAGCTTTAGCGTCTGTTTTCTAACTGTGGGATACAGGAGAGCCCTTTAGGGCGAATTAAGAAAAAGCAATAGCTTTTTCTTCAGT
>JABMQF010000138.1 GCA_013203345.1 Candidatus Woesearchaeota archaeon | reverse complement strand
GCATAACTTCATCGAAAAGAAAAAAGGAGAAACACCTGCAATGCGAGAGGGATTAACATCGAAACCTTGGACGTGGAATGACTTTTTTAATCTCCGATTAAGCACACTAAATTAGGACAGTTCGAAAAGACCAGCCACACAAACAACAATAAACTAGAAAAAAAACAACCACACATATACTTGAAGATAATTACTTGCAAGTAATACACGCCCGATAATTTTATATACCCCTCCGCACGAAAAAAACACATCATGCAAGACTTTTTCAAGCTCAAAAAAATAGATTTAGAACTCCAAAAGACAATCAATCCTGTTAGTTTCTTCGACATAAATCCTATGAATATTGACTCTGAGAAAGAGCTTGTACTAAATGATCCGAACTATAATCCTTACTTCACATACCCTAAACCAGAGTTCAACTATGACAAAATACAAGACGCGCTGCACGCGATTGATGAACACGACTCTCCTCTTGGTAATCTGATCAATCAGAAAAGAAACATTTTCATCGACAAGTGTGAGATGCTTAAGAACCGCGGCTCGAGCAGATTCACAATATTTGCAAAAAAGATTTACGGGGTCCCTTCTCGCGATGTGCTTGAGCGCTCTGTATCTTTCCTTTCACTGGAATCTATAAAAGAAAAAAAGACAATAGGTTCTCTCGAAGCTGCTGCAAGGATTCAGGCAGAGCTCAACCATTATGGTTTTGATTACAAAGTGGACCAGAAACAGATGAGTGCCAGTGCGATGGTTATAGTCTCCAAACGTAAAGTATATGTCAGGGATAATTTCAACTATTCAGAAAACTTTGTCCGTAGACTTGTTATTCATGAGATTGGAACACATGTTCTTAGAGCAGAGAACGGACGCGAACAGCCTTTCATGATATTCTTTCATGGCATGCCAAAATACCTCAATACCGAGGAGGGTCTTGCTGTCGTGAACGAAGAACGGTTTGGCCTTCTAAACAAGGAGAACATGAAAAACTACGCAGCACGGGCTGTTGCTGTGAAGATGGCTATGAACAGGAGCTTCTCTGATATATTCCGTTACCTCTTGACTTTCTTCAATCCCGCCACAGCATTCCGTATTGCTACAAGAGCAAAAAGAGGTCTGTCTGACACTTCAAAACCCGGTGGCTGCCCCAAGGATTATGTCTACATAGACGGATACATCAAGGTCAAGGATTTCATAAGCAATGGGGGAAATATCAATGATCTCTACATCGGCAAAGTAGGAATAGAACACCTTGATATGCTTAAAGATGTGTCTGGCATCTCAAGACCACGGTATCTCCCTAAAAACCAAACGTTTAAAAGTCTGCGTAGTTTTTAAATGATGATTATGGACATGAAAATGGTCATACTGGTCAGGCAGGATTTAAAGCTTCCAAAAGGTAAGCTTGCCGCCCAAGTTGCCCATGCTGCTGTTGAAGCTGCATTGGGATCCAGCAAAATCAAACTTACTGCCTGGCGAGCTCAGGGACAGAAAAAAGTCGTTCTTAAGGTTAGTGATGAAAAAGAGCTTATGTCTTACCTGCAGAAAGCAAAATATGATAACCTCAAAGCAGCATTGATAACTGATGCAGGCAAAACATGCATTGCTCCAGGTACTAAGACTTGTGTAGGTATAGGTCCTGATTCTGAATCAAAAATAGATATTGTGACTGGTAATCTTACCATGATGTGATCAAGATGGTGCGTCCTGAAAAAAGAAAAATCGATAAGCTGAAATCAGAAGACAAAGAACTGTCCAAACTTCCATCAATAAAAGAGGAAGATAAAAGATTCAGTAGAGATGAATCTTTTCTAAAGAAGATTGTTAGCAGAACAAAAGTCAGGTTGAACTGGAAAAATATTAAAAAATCCAGGAAAAATATTATAAAAGCAGAAAAATAAGGTGATTATTTGTCTAAAATCAGTGAATTCCTTAAATGGTATATTCAAATAGATTTTAAGGACGTGACCAATTATATCGCAATCATAATGGCCATCCTGCTGTTATGGTGGGGTATTAAAAGCATGATAACTGCATTTTCTATCATTCCATAAACTGAAACTACTTAAAATTCATTTAAATAATCAATATCTCCAGTACCCCTTCTGAAAACCTGTAATTTCGACTAAAAGCTTCTTTACCAAGCTGAAAAAGGGTAAACTTTGCTGGCTCAGCTGAAAAATTCATGCGGCGCTGTGACCTTATTATATACACAAGTTCGAAAGATTTAAAAAAAACACTAAAAAGCATCTCTGATTAAAGGAGGGTGTTAAAATGGAGCATAAGCATAAGAAACATCACGAAAAATCTAATCATAAGCATCAACATAAGAAAAAGGGACGTCCTGCCTATGGGTATATGGTAAAGAAGGCTATTCCTTACATTCTTGGTGCAGCAATAATCATTATCGCGTTTGGTTTCCTTTTCAAAACAGGTCAAACCGACCAAACAGATAATGGCGACACATCAAAAAGCGGAACATCTGAAGTTACTTTCTATGTCATGAGTCAGTGCCCTTACGGTACGCAAGTTGAGGATGCTATCGCGCCTGTTCTCAAGGAAATGGGTAATAGTGTAGACTTCAGGCTCGAATTCATTGCAGGAGAAAGTGGTGATGGATTTACAAGTCTTCATGGACAGCCAGAAGTAGAAGGAAATATTGTTCAGCTCTGTGTACAAGAGCACTACCCTGATAACCTGATGGGATTCGTAGTATGTCAGAACAAGAATCCACAAGACCTTAAGGGTTCTATCGAAAAGTGCGCTGAAGATAATTCAATCGATTCTGTAAAAATCAAAGAGTGTGCGGATGGAGAAGAAGGCAAACAGCTATTGTCTGAATCGATAAAGAAAAGTCAAGCAGTTAATGCGCAGGGCAGTCCTACCATGTACTTCAATGACAAGCTTTACCAGGGACCAAGAGATGATATATCATTCAAGAGGGAAATATGCAAATCCCTTGAGAATCATCCTGTGTGCGAAGAAATCCCTATCTGCTCAACAGATTTTGACTGTACTGCCGAAGAAGGCAAAGTAGGTATATGTGCAAATCCCGGAAAAAAAGAAGCTTCATGTAGTTACAAAGATGACGCGGTTGTCGCATTGACCATTATCAATTCAGATGATTGTACAAGTTGTGACACAACGCAGATGCAAGAACTTCTAAGTACTGTTTTCTTTAATATGAAAGTGCGCGAATTGGATTCATCAAGCAGCGATGGAAAAGAATTAGTTGAAAGTCTTGATCTAAAATACGCACCTTCTTTTGTATTCCAGGGAGATATGGAAAATACATATGCCTGGCAGAACAACGAGAGATTAAGAGCTGCTTTCAAACAGGTAGGCGACCGTTATGTTATGCTTGACGAGTCAACAGGTTCAAGCTTTGTTCTTGACGAAGACGAAAGACAGCAGATGGCTGAACTCACAGGAGTCACAACAGGAGACAATAAGCCACAAATTGACTTCTATGTCATGAGCTATTGCCCTTATGGAAACATCGCAGAGGAAGCAATTGAACCTGTATACCAACTTCTTAAGGATAAGGCAGAATTCAATCCTCATTATGTGATATACTCCAACTACCAGGGTGGCGGTCCTCAGTTATGTCTTGACGAACAGGACCAGTACTGCTCAATGCACGGTATCCAGGAACTTAACCAAGGATTGAGAGAACTTTGCGTGGATAAATACATGGGTATAAAGGAGTACTTCAGGTTCACTCTTGAGATGAATAAGAAGTGCAGCTACCAGAACGCAGACACTTGCTGGGAAGCAGTTGCTGACGATCTTGGTCTTGACACAAGCAAAATAAAGGATTGTGAAACTAATGAGTGGGAAGATATTCTTGCAAATGAATTAGCTCTTAACAAAGCTCTTGGTGTCAGTGGATCACCTACAGTGTTTGTCGAAGGACAAGCATATAATGGTGCTAGAGCTCCAAGCGGTTATGCACAGGCACTTTGTAGTTCTTTCACCACTGCTCCGCCTGAGTGTGATACATCAAGCATATCCGCATTAGGTGGTGACGCAACACCCGCAGCTGCAGCAGGTGGTTGTGGTTAAAAAAGAATTCAAATTTTTATTTTTTCTTTTTTTCTTATAATACTAAAAATCATTACAAAAAAAAGCATCACTCAACAAAAACCTTTTTCCCTGTCTCCATGTCTATGCCTGTCACTCTTCTACCTACTGTCGTGACCTTCACGTTCATACCATTTGTCTCAACAATATCTCCTATCTTATAATTTCTGAGTCTGAATAAAAGATTGACCCTATGTATTTCTCTACTTGTCTGCTTGTTCCAGCTAAACAACTTACTGGTCGATTTCAGTTCTCCATTGTACTTCTTAACAAGCTTGCTTCCCAGTGCCCGCAAGTATCTTGCAGATGATATTCTCATATCTATATTACAACCCTTCCCTGACTCCTTATTTATGTGAACTCCTTCACGTGCAGATATATCATCCCTAACAAAGTCTATGAGCTCTGGTGTAACATCCCTAAGTTGTAGTGTGCCCTCAAAGTATTGTGTGCCTGACTTTCTGCAGTTACCGCAATATGTGAATTCAAGCTTAGTAGGTATGATGAATTCCTGGCCTTCTGTAGATACTTCCATATCTATGTCCTGTTTTGCTCCTGGCTTGTTCTTCAATTCATCATAACAGGTCTTAATTTTAAGGTTAAGATTAAGCGGATTACGCACATTGACCTTGAACGCGCTCAATATACCTTCATCTATTGTTTTAAAACGGTTCCAGGCACTACGAACCTTAACTTGCCCGCACTCTATGCATATAAGTATGGATTTATCCTTAAACTCAAGCTCGAAATCCTGCTCAGTGCATTCGCTACACATCTTACCAATTATCCCGCGTTTCCCGCATTTCGGACAAAATGCATTATTTGTCATACATCATGTGAATACCGAAACCTTTATAATAATTTTTAAAGCAATTCTATACATGGCAGGATCTGAGTGGAAACAAAGACGTAAGAAAGTCAGGAAAGGCCTCCACAAAGCATGGTACTTCATTTGGGAGGATGATAGCTGGGCTTCCTGGTTTGTTAACATAATTCTCGCGTTCATACTAATAAAATTCATAGTATATCCTGTGCTGGGTCTATTGCTTGCTACCTCTCACCCAATAGTTGCTGTTGTTTCAAGCAGCATGGAACATGATGGTAGTTTTGATGACTGGTGGTCCAGCAGCGCAATTTGCGGTGGTAATCCTTGCGTACAAAGTGAGTTCTATGATGGAATAGGAATACCAAAAGAAGAGTTCAGGGAGTACAAGTTTAGGAACGGATTCAACAAAGGGGATATCATGATCCTTTTCGGAACCAAGCCTAATAATATAGATGAGGGTGATGTAATTGTGTTCATCGCAGATAGACCAGATCCCATCATTCACAGAGTAGTGCGCGTACAAAATGAGAATAACAAACATATATTTTCAACAAAAGGTGATCATAATGAAGGTGTGTTCTATTTTGAGAACCAGATTCATGAAGATAATTATCTTGGAAGGGCTGTAATCAGAATACCTTTCCTTGGCTATATTAAGATAGGTTTTGTGAAGCTTCTCCAAGTGCTTCACATCATGTAGGGGGTAAAAAATATGTTCCAGTTCTGTCCTGAATGCAAATCAGTATTAAGACCAAAGAAAGAAGGGGATAAGGTCATTATGTTCTGCTCGTGCGGATATACAAAAAGCGATGGAAGTATGGCCTTGCTCAAGGAAAAAAAAATCAAGGATGACGTGGCAGAAATAGATGTTGTAGATGGTGATAAAGAAATTCTCCCTATAACTAAAGCAGAGTGTTCTGAATGCGGTCATGGAAAAGCATATTTCTGGACTCAACAAACCAGGTCTGCTGACGAGGCAGAGACACGCTTCCTTAAGTGCGAGAAATGTAAACACATCTGGCGCGAGTATGACTGAAAAGAAAACTATGAGAATGGTTGATATCTCAAGTTACATAAAAGACAGCATTCTTGACATAATAGTCAAACCCAATGCCCCAAAAACAGACATCGTTGGATGGGACGAAAACAAACAGGTGCTCCGCATAACTGTCGCAGCAGTGCCTGACAAGGACAAGGCCAACACAGAACTCTTAAAATTTCTCAAGCGACAGACAGGGAAAAAATGCATAATAGCATCAGGTGCAAAATCAAGGTTGAAGAAAGTGAAATTTGACTGAATAACACATTTAACACCACTAAACAGTAAAAAATATAAACCCTTGTTTTCTCCTGTAATGCATGCCAATGCTCACAAAAAATGACATCCGCGCAGCAGCTTATCTTGGACTCATAGAAATAGATGACCTCACAGAACTAAACGCAACGTCCCTAGACATAAGAATTGAACAGCTTCTCACCCCTGCAATGGATATTGAGGACATGAAACCCGTCCCTCTAATCAACGGAGAATATTGGATTGTCAAGCCAGGTGATTTCTTTCTTTACCAAACTATTGAAAGATTCAATCTCGCACCGTATTTTCATGGACAGATAAACTCAAGGAGCAGCTGGGCAAGGTATGGCGTCGCATCAAGAGAAGCAGATGACAATTTCACTTTTCCAAGCCACAATGGTTTTGAAGGCAGCGTAATCTGCAGACTAAATACTCTTGGCACAACTGTAAAAATTCGACCAGGTGATGCAATTGCGCAGGCACACCTAGCATACAATAGATTCGAACCCGTAAGTGACAGACACCTTGCCCAGCTTATAGAGTATGGCAGGCTCGAGATAACACGCAGGGGAAAGAACATAAAAAAACTTATCCAACCATACATGATAGACGGAAATGTTTATCTCGGAAACAGACTAGGCCCCCATGCAATGAATGGAGGATTCACCCTGACCCACGATCCAATCATAAAGATATACACAGGAAAAACAATCGACCCTCATAATCATGACCCAGAATGCTTTTATGAAAAAAGGCTGGCGACAAGAGGAAGCAAAATCAAACAAGGCACATTTTTCATTTCAGCAAGCGCTGAATCTGTGAAGATTGACAGACACTTTGTCGGATGGGTTGGTGAGTGGAATCATCTATTTAGGATCTCAGGTGAAAAAGGCCCAGACATACATCCGGATGAAAGACACTCATCATTGCAGACCCATGCAGCAGCTCCAAAAATTGATCCTTATCCACGGTTCCATGGAAAGATAACTTTTGAGAATTATGCCAATCAAAACCTCACAGTCAGACCCGGTCAACGCATCTCTGAACTTTACCTATACATGCTAAACAACCCTTATTTCTCTGAAGAAGAAGAGGTCTCCCGTTACAAAGGACAGAACCAAGCAACAGGTAGTAAGGGTCATTTTGACAAGAAATATGAACAACTCGCACTTCCTTTTGAAAACACTGAAAAATAAAAGGATTAAACAATCTCCCCTATAATCTTCTCAACCTTCTCCCTCAACTCCTCAAGACCAGAATCATTCTGTATAGTATAGTCAGCCATCTTCATGCACTGCCAAACTTCCTGACCCTCACCACCTCTATTCTCAAAATCATCAACCCTCTTAAAATCCTCGAATGTCTCTGGCTCACCTTTTCTTCCCCGAGACTTCATCCTTTTGAACCTTTCTTCCTGCGATGCGTCCATTCCGACCAGAACAAACCTCATCTCTGGCCGGTCCATCTCATGCTGCCGGAAAAGTGATACTGCCTCGACATCCCTGATGCCTTCAACAACAAAGTTCTTCTCGCCTCGCACCATCTCTTTCTTGATATTAACCAGCACCCTTTCACCCAGCACTGATCTATCTGGCTTCTCGTCCAGGAGTTCCCCTCCTAATTTCTGCAGGTTCGCCCTGTTTATCTCCACTCCACGCTCCTTTGCTACCTGCCGTATCTCTGAAGAGAAACTGTGATGCTTGAAACCTTTTTCCTTAAAGAACTCTGCTGCCTTTCCTTTTCCTGAGCTGATAGGACCAGTGATTCCAATTATCATTGTATTCCCAGATCATTTAGTATATCTTCACATTGCTTGTGTACAGAGGCAATATCCGTCACATTCATTATTGTATGATCTGCCATGGCTATAGGTCCTGCTTTTTCAATGTTTTCGATTTCAGCATAATCTCTGGCTTCAGCCTGGGTCCAGGTAGCTGGCCTGTTTCTAAGTTCAGTATCCTCAGACTTCAACTCTCTCGAAGAAAGCCTTTCATACCTCATCTTAGGAGGAGCATAGACTGAGATCATCACAAATCGATCCCCGTACTTTTCCTTGAGAATCTTATACTCTGCCCAACTGTATAGCCCGTCACCTACAACATGACCTTCTTTGAGAAGCATTTCTATCTTTGGCATGTTAAGTATGGCATATGCCCCCATGCCGTGTTTCTTCCTGACCTCTTCTCTTATGGGTCTTTCATTCTCCTCTGTCGGAGCGAGTCCCCTCTCTTTGACAATATCGAGAGTTATCTGTCCAAACCTAAAGAATCCAAATCCTTTATTGACCAGCCAATCAGAGACTACTGACTTCCCACTTCCAGTGAGGCCTGAGACGCATATAATCTTGTTCTCCATCGTGACACACTCCAACATGAGATATTATAATAAAAAGAGGCATTGTTTATAATATTTACCAAACCAACATTCAGTCATCAAGGTAATCATCGCGATCGTGCTCACGCATCCAATCATCATAGTTCCCTTTGCCAGGAATTATGTTTCTTATACCACCGCGCGGATTCTCTACATCCCCAAAGTATCTTGGAATCAAATGCACATGGAGGTGATGCTGTGTCCTTCCTGCTGCTTCACCTTCATTCACGCCCAGGTTATATCCATCAGGACTATGCTCAGAATCTATCAGGACCTTTACCTGCTGGACAAGCCCAAAAAGCTCCCCTGCCAGGTCACTGCTAAGAGAAAATAATGACCCAATATGTTCTTTAGGCACCAATTCACAATGCCCTCTTGTGACAGGTATATCATCCCACCGTGCATAGAAGTTGTTTGTCTCTGCAAAGATCTGGCCATCATCAAGGCATTTAGCATCACAGAAGAAACATTTCTTTGTCATTTTTATGGTTTCATCACTGGTTCTTATACTTCTCCACAGCGTCATCAAGAACCTCTACTTTTATCTTGGCCTGCTTGAACAGATCATAGCTCTCTGTATCTGCATGATAACGTTTCTGACATACAACTCTTATTATCCCCGCATTTATTATCATCTTTGCGCAGGTGTAACAGGGAGCCAACTTGCAATACAGTGTTGCCCCCTCTATTGCTGTGCCATTCCTCGCTGCCAGCGATACTGCATTAACCTCTGCGTGGTTTGTCCGCATGCAATGTTGCGACACACGACCATCCTCATGAGTCACCTTCTTCATCAGGTGCCCTGCATCATCGCAGTGCGGCGCCCCAATCGGACTCCCAACATATCCTGTCGCGAGTATTCTCTTATCCCTAACAAGGATTACTGCAGTTCTTCCTCTATCACAGGTAGCCCTTGTGGATACAGCATCAACAATACCCATGAAATACTCATCCCATGTAGGTCGCACATACTCTGATAGCTTAGCCGCCTTCCCCCTCAGATCCCCCAGCAGCTTGTCCACTTTCTTCTTCTGCACAGCCTTCGTGCGATCATTAATCAACACATAATTCGCCATATTGATGACCTTGGTCAATTGATGTCCTGGCCCTCCATCCTGATTATCAAACTTCTCCTTCTCCTTCAGTTCTTTAAGTGTCTGAGGATCCTGGTTCCTGTTCCGCTTCTTTACCCTCTTGAATCGTGTGCTAATCGGCGCCCTTACCTCGACGAGGAAGAAATGTCCATGTTTCATCAACGCCTTGGCCTCTGCAGGGTGCAATACGCCACTCACAACATAATCCTGTTTCTTCTCTTTCATTCTCGCAAGCGCCCGTTCCCCAAGCACTCCATGTCCCTGCGTCTCGCTCATCTCGTTCGCGACTCTGATCAGGTTGTCGCGTGTAACCTCGATTCCTCTTCTCCCCAGCTCTTCACGTATGAGATCAGAAAGAGATAGATGCACAAATCCCTTTGTCTCAAGATGCTCTGCAACTGTATCCTTACCAGAACAATACATTCCTGTTATACCAATTATCATAATCATACCCCCTGAACAATACAAGGAACAGTTCATGCTATTCTTTTATTTGTTGTGTTGTCAAGAAGCCGGGACAACGGGCACATATTTATAAGAGTCAAGAACCACCAGTGAACACACAAGTGGAATGACTGCATTTTAAAGAAAAGAAAAATATAAATACCTAAGAAAGCAGGATTCATAAAATGATGCGTGATCTAAAGCAGCGTGATCCTGCAATACATTCTGTCGTCAAGAACGAACTCGCCCGCCAGCAGAAAGGACTGGAACTGATAGCTTCTGAGAATTATGTTTCCCGCGCTGTAATGCAGACCATGGGTTCTGTGCTGACAAATAAGTACAGCGAAGGATACCCTGGCAAAAGGTATTATGGCGGCAATGAACATGTTGATGTATCTGAACAGCTTGCCATCGACAGGGCAAAAAAGCTGTTCGGCGCAGAGCACGCTAATGTGCAACCCCATGCAGGCTCGCAGGCAAACATGGAAGCATACTTCTCCCTCCTAAATCTCGGCGACAAAATCCTCGGAATGGACCTCGCGCATGGAGGACATCTCACCCATGGCAGCCAGGTGAATTTCTCTGGTAAATTCTACAAGTTCGTAAACTATGGTGTTGACAAGGAGACTATGCGGCTCGACATGGATGAAATCAGAAAAATCGCAATACGCGAGAAACCACGACTCATACTCTCAGGATTCAGCGCCTACCCGAGAAAGCTGGATTTCAGGGAGTTCCAAGAGATAGCCCACGAGGTCGGTGCTTATCACATGGCAGACATGGCCCACATAGCAGGTCCCTGCGCTGTAGGACTGCACCAGAACCCTGTACCTTTCTGCGACGTCGTCACGACCACAACGCACAAGACCCTCCGCGGACCGAGGGGAGCTCTTATACTTTCGAAGATAGAAGACAGACTCAGGCCCGACGACAAGAAAAACCTTGCGCGCAAGATAGACAGCGCTGTCTTCCCAGGCATGCAGGGCGGGCCACTTGATCATGTCATCGCAGCGAAGGCTGTCGCTTTCGGCGAGGCTCTGCAACCTGAGTTCGAATCATACCAGAGTCAAGTGTTGAAGAACGCAAAAGTGCTTGCTGATACATTGATGAACAATGGACTAAAACTAGTGTCTGACGGCACTGACAACCATCTGATGCTTGTCGACCTGACCAAGACAGGGCACGGCGGAAAAAAAGTAGAAAAAGCATTAGACGAAGTTTTCATCTTCACAAACAAGAACATGATACCATTTGACGAGCGCAGCCCTTTCAACCCTTCCGGCATCCGCCTGGGAACACCTGCTCTGACGACGAGGGGAATGAAGGATGATGAGATGCGCAAGATAGGCATATGGTTATCGAGAGTTATACAAAAGCCTGATGATACCTACCTGAAGATGAAGGTGAAAGCAGAGGTGCTTGAGCTATGCAGGGAATTTCCCATCTATGAGGGACTGGGAGAATGAAGGTGATAGGAATTTGTGGCAGCCCGCGCAAAGGCAACACAGAACAGATGCTACAGTGGGTGCTGGATTCATGTAATGCCGGCGGTGCGGATGTAGAGCTTGTCAGGCTTAGTGAGATTAAGATAAACCATTGCACTGGCTGTGATGTGTGCTATGGCACAGGAAAGCCTTGTACTATTCACGACGATATGGAAGAACTCATCAACAAGATGGTTGGGGCTGATGCAATAATTATCGGGACGCCCAACTATTTCGCGAATGTCTCAGGTCTTATGAAGAACTTTATTGACCGTACCAACCCATTGTGCGACCCTCCTCTTCTAAAAGATAAGGCTGCTGCTTTTGTGTGTGTAGGAGGTCAACCAATCAATGCAGGCACTGATGTGGTTGAGCAGATATTCAAAAAATACTGTAAGGATATGGACCTTGTTAATGTAGGTTCGGTTCTTGCTAAAGCAGAAGATCCGGGTACAATCTCCAAGAATGATGATACTAATCTTTCCTGCACCAATCTAGGCAATAACATCCTGACCAGAATCCAATGATAGTGACGCTTTTATGTCTCCTACAAGAAATATAGACCCACATACCAGGATAAGGTCTTTCTCTCCTGCAAGTCCCTTTGCGTGTGAAAGAGCCTCTGCAGGATCTCGCACCTTGATGCACTCGACGCTGTCAGGCACTTCCTCTATATGGAGCCTTCTTGTTATGCTTGACTGCGTAAATATGAGCTTCTCGTGCCGAGGCAACAACCTGATCATCTCATCATAGTCCTTATTCTTGCTGACGCCAAACACAATATAGAGCATATCATATTCCAATGTCTCAACATATTTTCCCAGCGCAGTTATGCCCGCAGGGTTATGTGCACAGTCCAGCAAGATATTGTCCTCTATGAACTCCACTCTCCCAGGCCATCTGACTTCCTGTAACGCTTTCTTTATTGTACCGTCGCTGATATTTAGCTCCCTCGCAGCCATCACTGCTATACCTGCGTTCTCTTTCTGAAACTGTCCTTTGAGTGATACATCATAGGATGTGTCTTCTGCCAGCACAAGTCTAGATTCTTTTTCATCGACGATCTGCCTTATAAGATCCATGACTGTGTTGTTTGTGTGCGTGACCACGACTGGTTGGTTTTGTTTTATTGCACCACATTTATCTTTCGCAATTTTCTCTACTGTGTCGCCGAGTATATGTGTGTGGTCGAGTGATATCCTTGTGATGACTGTCATGAGCGATGTCTCGAAATTAGTGGCATCATATGTCCCGCCGAGTCCTGCCTCGAACACTGCATAATCTACTTTCTGCTTTGAGAAGTGCAACACAGCCATGAGCGTGATGAGTTCAAAGAAAGTGAGATCTGTGAACTTGGATTTGGCCTCAAGAAAAACCTCTCGGAATTCCTCTTTGCTTATCAGCTGATTGTTGACCTGTATCCTCTCGCGTACATCCACTAAGTGCGGTGACGTGAACATGCCAACCTTGTGCCCTGCTCTTTCGATTATCTTTGACATCATCGCAGCCACAGAACCCTTGCCATTAGTGCCCACCACATGTATTACTTTCAGGTCCTTCTCAGGATTACCAAATAAATAGAGAGCATCCCTTATCCGGTCTATACCCATCTTCATACCTGAGAATTCCATGCTGTTCAGGTAGTGCACTATGCCTTCGTAAGTGACTGTATTTGACATAAAAAAAAAGAAAAACAGGAATTATTTAAATATATGCACCAAAGACTGCTCAAGCTGTTTTCTTGTATCTGCGCACCTTCATGTTCACTGTTTCAGGCATTCTGCCCAATTCATAGTAATTGTCATCGTAGGGTATAAGGCCCTTGAATACAGGCATGATATCCAACAATTGTTTTATCTCTTGCTGTGCTATCAACCTATACGAGTCTATTCCTGCCGGCTGTGTCCTGAGCTTGGCCTCGTAGAAACACTGGACAGGGTCTTTTGTAGTGACATGCCGTATGACATTGGCCATCACAGGAAAATATTGCACCGCTTCGTGATACCCGTCATTACGCAGGGTATCAGTAAAGTCCTTTACATCCTGCATGAGTTCGACAAACTCTTTCTTCATCCCTATTTCTATAAATTCCTCTGGAAGATTATATCCTATTACAGAATATTTATTGTATTGCTGCTTGTCCCCTCTTTGTCTCTGAAGATCCCTGAATGCTCCAAGATCATATAATCTTTCAAACACCACTGCTCCACATTCCATTGACTTATGGAATATCTCATGCAAAGGCTTGCCTTTTATGACGCTTTCGGCAATCTCTCTTTTCTCATCAAATGTGAGCGTTTTTATGATTCCCTTAAGCTCTTCGATGCTAATGCTTCCGTCAGATCCGTTCAGCAATATGCTGGCCAGCACGAGTTCCTGAAGATCAGGAGTATAATCAATAAGCCTTGACATTACATCATAGTGCTTATACTCGAATTTGGGTTTTGCAGGATTTGCCTCAACATATTTTCTGTACAGATGTTTCAGCTTCGGATGTATTGATGCTCTGAACTCGCTCCTGTTGCCATGCTTCATAAGGGAGGGACTTATCTTCAGTGCTTCCGCCTGCGCCACTTTTCCCAGCACCTGTATCTCCATCATATCGTGGGACTGCCACGCTGTGAGCTTGTCTTGGAATCTCCTTGTGTTGAGTGTCATTCCCAAGGAAGTTGTCATATTGTATGGCAGCAGATACCTTGCAACATCAAATGCCTTACCTGCTATTATGCTATCCCACTCCCGATCACTTAATTTGATATTATCCCCGCCTGTCACATCTGCTATTTTTCTGTCAGCACCTATCCTAATAGGGGTATGTTTCTGGTTGAGATGTACAAGCAGCTTTTCGTATACTTGTTCATACAGGCTGATCAGTTTCCTGTTGAAATCTATGAGCATAGGTTCATATTTTGTTCCTCTTATTTCATAAGGGATGCCTAGATTATCTATGCTATAAGGCAACGCCCTTGTTGACTGTTCCTGGTATGCACCTTCTCTTGCACTCTCAAGTATGTTTGTCGCTGCCTGGCTCACACCCTCAAAGCATATCCTAATTGTCCCTGAATCCCTAAGAGATGCGTGACCGTACTTGACACCCCATATTTCTATGAATTTACCTGCTTTTCTGAGGTGGGACTCCAGAATAGATGAAATATTTTTTCCTGCTTTTATCATCTCTGCGAGTTCACACACTGAAACTCCTTCATCTTTCTCATGCATGTCCTCAAAAAGCTTGAGCAACCTGTCCCTTCCTGTGAAGCTGCTTCGCGCATACTGTCCCATCACAAGCGCCCATAGCTCGTTCGGCATGTTGTCTGTCGCACAGTATACATTAGAATGAGTGTTTGTAAAGAAATGTCCGAGGACTGTGCTTTCATCCTCTGTGTAATCATCTCCGCTCTTGCCTCTGAGCCTTCCTATGCCGCAGAAGCCTGGCTTGAGCTTGCCATCCTCATCAAGGACTTGATTGATTATTTCAGTCAAATTCTAAACCCCCATTCTTTTCATACACTCTCTTTTAGATACATAAAAGGATATGTATGTAATATTTAAAATTTAGGGTTCATTTAAAACATTCGTCAAGACGCAAAAATGAATAATTATAAATAAGATGTACTGGCAGCTTGAAAATAGCTTAAGGTATAAAAATGGTCATTGCAAAGTATGATAGTAAGACAGGCCTTTACCTCGTAGCAGAATCTATTGACTTCGGTGGCAAGGGCACTATAATCAACACTATAAAGAATTCTTGTGTTGATAAAAACTTCATCGACCTTCGACTTCTTTGGCCTTCTGACGAGCCTGACAAGATACCTGCTGCGAAAGGCAATACTCTTTTCGACAAGTACGGCACTGATGATGTAATCCCAAAATATGAGGACCTGAAACAAGAGTTCATGAAACAGGGCCGCAGTCTTAACACCATCTTCACCTGCGAGCCTACCTGGGCAAAAACAGGCCTCAAAATCAGGAAAAAGGCTATCCATGAAACTCTGGGAAGAAAATACACTGCACGCGAGACAGCAGAACTATATGCAGAGGACAGACAAAAGCTAATTTCAAAGCTGATTCGCCCGGCAATACTTGACGGTGTTGATGTCTTCTGCGAGCGAAACTTCTGCTCCAGCATAGTATATCAATCATCGATGGACAACCCTTTAACTGTTGAGGAGATCACATCATTGGAAAGTAACAAGTATGCTATGCGGAACGCACCGCATCTCTACATCATCTGCGATGTGTCTGCAGACACTGCGATAAAGCGCAAAGCAGGAAGAGAAAAGGATGACCATTGCAAATTCGAGGTGCCTGAATTTCTAACACGCATAGAAGACAGATACCGTTCAGAAGAACTCAAGAAAATGCTGAACTCCCACGGATCAAAGGTAGTGTATGTCAACACAGACAAACCAACCACTCCAGAAGATACTGCAAGAGCAGCAATAGATATACTCAATCTGTTCAGATTAGGAGAATTAAAAGACGGTCAAAGAATAAATTATTGAAATCAATTATTGAGTTATTCTTCTTCGCCGTCTGATTCACTTTCAAAACAACCACAATCAAATAAGGTCTTATTCTTCCTTATTGTTTCATAGCTGACATTACTTTGGAGTACCAAACAATCACCTCAATTTTTTAACTCTTTTTCGCCCAGCAAAAAGTTGGGGTGGTCCTGAAACCATGAAAAGAATTCCAGAACCAATATAAAACAAGAATGCACACTCATATTTAAAGTATCTGTAGTTGAAAAATATTGTTGCTAAAATATAGTATTGAGTGCGATATCATCGTCGAGTGAAAATATCTTCCACCACTGTTTGATGAAAAGGAGAATGTCACTTGTCAAAACTAAATATCTCATGAAGTTTGTGCTCTATCACATTACCGTTCTCAGCATCAACCTTAAAATTCAGAGTCTTGAACTGCTTTGTTATGTAAGTTATGTTCCATATCTGACCTATAGACAGATGCTGGAGTATGATGACTTGCTTCATAGGTTTATGAATAGAATATTCTTCTTGTTGAACCTTAGAACATATATCGCAAGCCTGCAACATATCTATCTTGATCTTATCTTCTTCTAGTGGAAGTATTTGATCATCTTCCTTTTTGAAAACCTCTTCATCTGTTCTCTGTTCAACACTCTCCACATTTTCATCCATGGTAAATGAGGTCATCTTTTCAGAATTGTAGTCATAAAATCCTATGTCTAGCTTAGACTCAGTGCCTGTTTCAAGCATCGTAAATAGATGTACAAGCTTCACTTCTTTGTGTGCTTCCTGCCAACCCTTAAAGATATCATTCTCTCGAAGCTTTGATAATATTGATTGTAAAGACATACTTTGATAGTACATTGATTGTTTTATATATTTTTTGCAAAACCATTAAAAAAGACCTTTCCGCTCCAGATAATATGGTAAAAAAAGCTTATCAAAAATTGCTCGAAAAACAACAATATGAGTTTATAGGTAATCACTCTGCTGTAAAAGTGTGTACTTGGACAAAGAAGTCCATCAAAGGTGAAGGTGTATGTTACAAGCAAAAGTTCTATGGCATTAAATCCCATTTGTGCTGCCAACTCTCTGTAACTGTAAATTACTGTGATATGGATTGTGTTTATTGTTGGCGTGAGCATTATAATGAGCCGTTTACAGATATAGATGATCCTGATGAATTGCTAGAAAAAGCTGTACAGGCACAACGTAAACTCCTGTCAGGGTTTGGAGGTCTTGAAAAAGCTAACAAGGATATACTGGCAAAAGCACAGAATCCAAATCAATTTGCTATTTCATTGACTGGTGAGACCCTTTACTACCCTCACTTGAGTAGCTTTATCAGAAAATTGAATGAAAAAGGTTTCTCTTCATTTATTGTCACTAATGGCATGCTTCCAGATATTCTTGAAAAGCTTGAACCACCTACACAACTTTATCTTTCACTTGATGCGCCAGACAAGGATATGCAAAAAAGCATCTGTAAACCTATCCATCCAGACTCCTGGGAGCGTCTGCAAAAAAGCTTGATTATACTTAAGAATTTAAAACAAGTCACAAGGACTTGTATAAGGATAACTGCAATTAAAGGAATGAATATGGATTCTGCTGCAGGCTTTGCTGACATGATTAAGATTGCACAACCACATTTCATAGAAGTCAAGTCTTACATGTTTGTGGGAGCTTCTAGGCTAAAGCTGGTTATGGAAAACATGCCACTCCATCCAGATGTACAAGTGTTTGCAAAAGATATCGCAGAGAAGTGCGGGTACAAAGTGATTGATGAACATCCTGCTTCAAGAGTTGTATTGCTTATGAAAGAAGATTTCCCTGGAAGAATCATGGATATCTAGACAGTCAGTATAATTCCCCACGGACCTGGGTTTATGAGTTTTGTCTTATCTATTTTGTCCGTCATACCCGAATTCTCATGAAGATGACCGCTTATTGCCAGCTTTGGCTGGACCAACTTTATGAATTGTCTTATTGATTTACTGCCTGCAGGCTGATCAATTATCAAGTCAAGTTTTGTACCATATGGAGGCGCGTGAGTTAAAAGAACAATTTTGATACCTTCACCTATCTGCTTCATAGATTCTTTTGACCATTTCTCAAATCCTTTATCTTTTGATGAGAATCCTCCGCCCCCATAACAAAAGAAAGCATAACCCTCGTGCTGTATTATTTGTTTATGTGCAAACTTAACATTCTTTGTCTTTTTGCAGAGCGCACTTAACAAATCTTGATCCTCGTGGTTACCGTGTATCATGAGTACAGGTATGCCTGCCTCATCCAGCTTGAGTATAAGCTTCTTCATAGAATCGCCGAATATTGTTATGTCTCCTGCGCATACAATATAATTGACTTTTTCTTTTTTCGCAAGCCTGACAATCTTTCCCAGTATTGCAAGAGATCCATGAAGATCCACAAATGCCAACAGTTTCATACCCCACAACAACAACAACCAGATTATAAATCTTTGCCCACATCAAAAAGATAACCAAGAACCAACAAACCAAAAACCAACAAACCAAGAACCAACAAAACAACAAACCACCACGAACTCAGCGCACAAAGAATAACTTTGCCAAAACTCAAACTTTCCCGAAGGGGTAATTCAATTATCGATTATTTTGATGAATTTTGTTTTAGCTTTAGTTTTCAAAGTATTCACAATAATCTTAGCCCATCCAACACCAACATCTCAAATTCTCTGACTTAGCATCTCTTCCCTGCCTGTGCTATAACTGCTGCCACGCTCGCACTACTGTGTTTGTTAATGTGGTTCGCCCAACTGCGATGGTTCTTACTGTAGTTCCTTTTCGCTCGCTAGGTGGCAGCAGTAGCACAAGCAGGGTATTTGTTATTGGTTGTGCGGATGTAAGCAGAGGTGTTATTACCATAATTGTTATTGCTGACAATAGTACCTGTATAATCGAAATCATTGACACACCTACTACCCATAAAGGACGTTTCGCGCGGTAAGCTTTAAATATAGAATAATCTTAAGACAAGCACATGCACACATTGAAAAAAAAAAGAGGTCGAAATATTGAGGTTCATCATTTCAGCCACATAATTGAAGAAGATGGTACCAAACACCCAGTTTACTTGGGTAAATGCCCAAACAAAGCTAACAAAAGACTTGCTAATCTGAAATCAGTTAGGATAAAATCAGAAAACACTCTGATACATGAATCAGATGCTCTTCAAAATAGTCTTGGTAGCATAACAAATAATTATACTTCTTATGATTCTGCGACTTATAATATCATGAAAAGTTATCATAAAAAAAGGCATTTTGATAGAATTGTGGAAAAGAGCATAAAAACAGAGTCAAAAATCCTGCCACTAATTGTGATTATAGCCGCCATTGCAAGTATTGGTGCTTTGAGCCTAAACAATTCAATCACAGGTTTTGTCGTATATGAATCCTCAGATATTCTGACAAGTAAACCAATAGCTTTCGCACTTGGTATTATTGTAGTCATAGCCATTCTCGGCTTTGTCTTCCACGCGGCCGACTTTTCTCACAGGCACCGTCACGACAAGTATCGTCCAAAGTTTTAGTATACAGAATAGTAATCTTGCAGAACAATCTTGTCTAGTTCTTTTAGATCCTTGACAATGTACAGCTTGCCCTTACCAACTTCAACAAGCCTTTCTGCGAGCTTCTTTCCCTTTTCATCAAGATTG
Organism: Candidatus Woesearchaeota archaeon; assembly: GCA_013203345.1. Lineage (GTDB taxonomy): Archaea > Nanobdellota > Nanobdellia > Woesearchaeales > UBA11576 > JABMQF01. The sequence goes on along the minus strand of JABMQF010000138.1, from coordinate 13,518 downwards.
ATACCCACCATAGATATTGTTATACCGCGGGTTCGCGCTATACCTGCAGCTTCAATAGTTGCTTTTTCAGGTTCATCTCCTTTTGTAGGCAGCGCATCACTGAGTAGCAGAAGATGTTTTGTGACGTCTGAATTAGGAAACATATCAATTGATTTTTTGATTGTGGAAGCCATATCTGTTTCTGCAGATGCTTTGACTTTGGTAATTGCCTTAAGAAGTTGTGAAAAGTCACGGGTTGGCATTACAGCATCTTTCACATCTGTGCCAAAGACTATTAAACCTACTTTATCCCTTTCTTGGATAGCTTTGTATGCAAGAGCTACGCCTGCTTTCTTGCAAGTGCCTATCTTGTCTCCTTTCATACTGCCGCTTGCGTCCAGAGCATAGATTATGCACACTTGTCCTCTGCTCTGTCTTTCATGAACTTTAAGATCTTCAATAAGTATACTCGCATGTCCTCTGCGTATTGCAGTCTTTGCTGACCTCTTGATTGTTATATCTTTATACCTATCACCTTTACGGTAATTTCGCGCATCCATCTTGCCACCATATACGCTTCGCTTCTTGTGGAATTTCTCACCAATCATGCCTTTGGGCACTATGTTATCAAGCTCCTGTATGTAAAGTATAAGTGATGCCAGCTCTATTCCTTTATCTGTTATGACGCCTTGTTTGTTCAACACACCATCTTTCTTGAACTTATCCAGCCTCTGTTCTATTTTTTTCTTGAGTTGTCTTTGAAACTCAGGTATGCCTATGTTCTTTTCAAGATAGTCAGGATCATACCCTGATACAATCCGTAGTAATGCCTCGCCCATAATACTTTTCGTGAATGAATAGTTCTTGACCATCTTTTCAAACATCATATCAGGTGTGAAAGAACCTATCCCTCTGTTGAGAGATTCTTCTATCAAAAGTCCCTCATCTATTGTCTGTTTATCGTTTTCAAGAACTGAATGCATGAGCTTGTCATCTACATCCTCAAGTTTGAGATTGCCTTGTAGCTCTTCTGCTGCTGAGAAATTAGATACATCAACATCTGCCTGTTTTTTATCTTTTTTGTCTACGCTACTAGGGGACGTCATCTCCTTCAGATTCAGATGAAAGACCTTGTCGCTGAACAAATTCCTTTAATTTCTCTGTTATTAATTCCTGTGGACTCTGTAGATATTGCGCTGAAGGTTTGAGTTTTATTCGGTGTGCCAGAACAGATATCATAACTTCCTGTACATCTTTCCACTCAACTTCCAAAGAACCTTTCAGAATCGCGTTTGTCTGGGCTCTTTCATAAAGACCAATAGATGCTCTTACGCTTGGAAGTTTTTCAAGCCTGTCTGATTGCCTAAGCATACGCACAAAAAGAATTGTTAATCTGACAGTCTCATTTGGGAATTCTATGAAGTGCTGAGATTCCTGTTCAACTATTTTTTGTTCATCTTCCAAAGTTTCAGGATATTCCATGTAAACAACATCAAAACGATCCATAAGAACATCCGATAAAGGATCTGTGCTGGTATCGTCAGGATTCATTGTGGCTATGAATATGAAATTAGCCTCGAGATCCACATCATGACTGCCTATTGTTACTGTTCTTTCCTGAAGCGCCTGGAGGAGCGCGTTCTGAAGTTTTTCAGGAGCCCTGTTTAATTCGTCAAAGAAAAGAACTCCATTATTTGCCTTAAATATCTTCCCAGGTGTGAAAGCCTCCATGCTAAGTGGACCATGCTGAAGCGCTTTTGCAGGATCTATATCCCCTATAAGGTCCTCGGCTGTTAAGTCTGGACTGCCCTGCACCCTGACAAAAAGATCAGGTCCTTGTACAGTTCTTGTCCCTTTAGTCTTTCCTGCTTTGCATGTCGGGCAGATAGGATTTTCTTGCAAGCACTGATAAGAACAATTCATTACTTCTATTATAGGAAGCACCTTAGCAACATCCTTTGCGAGTGTAGTCTTACCTACCCCTGGAGGACCAACTATCAGAATATGCCTGCCAGCTATCAGTGCTGATTTGACCTGCTGTTTGACACTTTCCTGCCCCACAATACGGTCAAACCCTTTTTTTTCTTCTATGAATGATTTCCGAAGATTATGAGCTAATTCCATTTTAGTAATATTATAATGATTACTATTTATATGAGTTTCCGGGAATATTTAAATAGCCCGATAGCTTTTAACAATGCTTTTTTACCTGCTTGTAGAAAACATACCCCTCTAAATATATAATTACATCATCAAAAACATTTATAAGCACATAAAGACTTAGACTTAAAAAAATGAGGTCATATAGGTTAGTGTTATTGACAGCAGCAGGCATTATCATAGGGATATACGTGCTCTTCGGTATTTTTCTTAGCATCCTGCAAAGCAGCATGGTATATGTGCCTGATGATGACAAGTTCGGTGAATGTGAAGCACTCATTGATGCTGAAACAATTGAATTCCAAGGCACACGTCTTTACTACACAAACAACACAGAAGATTTGGTCATAGCGTATCATTCGAACACAGGTTCTGCATGTGACATGCCTGAACTAATCCAGTTGTTTAAAGATTTGAATGTTTCTTACATATTTGTTGAATATAATGGATATGGTGTAGATGGCAACATCCCTTCAAAAGATTCTATCCTGGCTGATGTACAAAACACAATAGAATTTGTCGAAAACATAGAGCACCATAGTGTTCACGTAGTTGGTTACAGCCTCGGATCCGCGCTCGCAGCTCATCATGCATCCCATCATTATGTTGATAGCATGACCCTTATCTCACCATTCACCAGCATAGCAGACATAGCTAAGATAAAATACTGGATGTATCCTGTTGATATCATACTTTCTGAGAATTATGCCAATACCGACTGCGTGCGTGAATACGAAGGAAGGCTGCTTCTTATACACAGCACTTCAGACCATAAAGTCCCATTCAGGATGTCAGAAGAACTGTATGCCATGTCACCGTCAGCTGACAAGGAACTCATCAGTATGGATAACGTCGAACACGGCGACATGCTCAAAGACAACAGGACAACAGAAAGCATAAAAGAATTCTTGAGTGAGTGAACATTTTGTTTTATTCTCAACGAAAGAAATATAAATAAAGATTGATGACTTAAATTCATGAGATGTGCCTTTTGTGAGATTCCTGAAATAAAGGAAAGAAAAATTTGTGAGAATGAATTAGCCTGGGCATTCCCGACCAACATTCCAATTACTATTGGACATACTTTAGTTGTTCCGAAAAGATGTGTTGCAAAGCTTGATGAAATTACTGATGCAGAAATAAAAGCAATTTTGAATTTAGCCGAAAAAATAAAAATAGCTCTTACAAAAACATATAACGCACAAGGTTTTAATGTTGCATATAATGAGAATAAATTTGCCGGTCAAAAGATACCTCATTTTCATTTACATATAATACCAAGACAAGAAAATGATTCAGGCATTTACCAATATGAACCAAGAAAATTTATTTACCGTCCAGGAAGCAGAGAACCTACTTCTGAATCAGAATTAAAAGCAGTGGCATTAGAGATTCAACAATCCCTTTAACAGGAGCAAAACAAAACTCTCCTTCTCTTTGTTTTGCTTCGCAAAAAATTCCCTAAATCCCGCGGTTAACTGCATCATCCAAGAGTTATTCCTATTATATTCTCTGCAAACTCCTTAAATCCCTTCTGATGGTCCTGTTCATAACATGCCTTTACCGTAGGGGGAGTCGTCGCAGGTGACTTCCAGTTTGATATGGGCTTCAGCTCTTTCCTCATGACATATGCTGTCTTCACAAGGAAGTTCACATCCCCTGTAGGCGTGTTGAAATAGACATAATACTTTGGATTCCCTTCCTTGTCTGTCATCAGCTTGACATCTGTATGCAGGTGCATCTTGCCTTCCCTCACTGATCTGAATGCATTTGCAGGGTTAGGGTAATGGTTGAAATTCTTATTCAGATGCTTGATGTCTGCAACATCCATACCTTTAAGCTGGTTTGATTCTATTATAACTATACGTTTCTTCTTGTCATCCCAGAAGCACGCCCCGCCTTTCTGAGGTTTTAGGGGGTTCTGCGCAACAATCTCCATTGTCATGGCATGCCCTTTCTTACCGAGATCCAGTGCCAGCGCAAGTGCCTGCCAATCTATTGCGTTCGTGAGATAATCTATATCCTCAATATTATATGACACCAAATCCTTTGTCCCTTCCAGCACTTTCTCGAACTCTGCGCTCGTCAGATATCTCTCTGAAGTGTCATTGTCAATATAGAATATGACATTGTCGTGCGTCTTCTGCATGACCATCTGACCATGGTTGTGCAACCTTTTGTGTGTGTCGTGGCCCATGTCATAAAACGGCTCACCTTTATTGAGGTCAATGCCTTCAAAGCTTTTCTGTATCATGAAATGCACATTCTTCCTTTCGAAACCGAAATAATCATGACGCATAAACTCGTCCATTATATCATCTGCTGTCGACTCATTGAGTATTATCAGCATCTTTTGTTTTTTCAGTATTTCTTCTGGATCTCGACCGTGTTTCTTGGCGAGCTTGACAAGATCGAATGCCATCTGCAACATATGTCGGGTTCCCAGGCCCAAAGGTAGAGTCTCTTCTGGCCTGCAGCCCATCTGCTTGACAAGGCGCTCTTCAGTAAGCTCAGCAATCAGTTCATGAGCCTTCGCAGGATTGTCTTTGAAGTCTTGTTTAATCTCATTTTTACGCATCTCGAGCATCTTTTCTACAGAGAAATCGCTCAGCTTAATGATATACTTAGTTCCCATACCAAGTCTTGTGGCCTCACCTGCAGCAGCATGCTCCCAGAAGAACTCACCATCCAGAACTACCTGTTCTGCTTCTTTGGTGTCAATCTTATCCTCATCAAGAATGACTAGGTGTTCCTCTTTTATTGGTTGCAGATGCTCAATGTTCTCATATGCATTGATATCCTCGAGAGTATCCCTAACATGTTCAACCTCAAGATCAGGATTATTGCCAAAGAAATTGCCAAGATGCCATTTGAACTGTTCAATACCTGATTGCATATACGTCGCAAAGGAAGTCAATACAAGATCAGGCTTTTCTTCATTCATCCCATCCTCACCGTCTTCACCTTTTCATATAAGTGCTCATCAGAAGTTATTATATCTCGAATAAGATCCTCGGAACGAACATACTTACGCTTAACATACGTGCATATCCTGCCATCCTCTGTGAATGTTTTAATATATTTTAACTTAAAACTCTTCACTCTCTCTTTTTCTGTCAGCGGAGGACCTATCCATTTGCGTATTGGTACAAGATCTTTAGGTTCAACAACATACCAGAACATTGCCTTTCTCTTTTTGTTCCATGTCCAGTCTGTAAACTTGATTGTGAAGTCATAGAACCTAATCTGATTATTTATCTGTTGGTAAGCCTTGAGCAGTTTAGCACCGACAACATCTTCTTTGCCAATCATAGGGATTACGTGCAATAATATGAGCTTGTCCTCTCCTACCTTGGATCGTATGTCCTTCTCAGTGACCTGGTGAACAACAAACGATTCTTCCGTCGGTAATTTAATGAAATCAGCAGCTGCTTTTTGAAACATCTCTAATTTCTCATAAGACAACGCAGCCGCTGCATTGCGCTCTGGAAGAACTGGATCAATCACTATGATAGGACTATCAATCTTTGATCTGTTAAGTTTATTCAAAGCATCTTTCTTGTAATGCTTTTCAGGATCCACCACTTCTTTTTCCTTCCATTTCTGTGACGCTTTCAGAAGTCCAATGAATCCCTTATAGTATATGACTAGTATATCGAGCACATGTCCTGAAAATCCTTTGATATATGACTCAGCACCATAGACTTTACACGATTTACAAAACTGCTTCGCAAGTCTTATCTCATCATTAAAACCTTTATGCTGCTTGACCCATGCGACATGTAATGGACTCATGTCTGTGACATTATCTGCTTCTTTAGGATCAATTATGTCAAGCACCGGAACAATCTCAAATTTAATGGTATTATTTACACGAAAATAATCTCTACTCCCATGCACTATTTCATGTTTGATCGACTTCAGTAATTTTCCAAGTATGATTGATATATCATCACCCTGGTATATTCTGTCAAACTTTACAAAGATATCACAGTCATGGTCTCCAGCAAGATGTGTATCCTTAGCCATAGAACCACCAATAACTGCTTTTGCCTTGATTTTACTATTGCGTATTTCTGTATTGATTTGCTTGAGAAAATTATTAACTTCCTTCTTCAGCCCATTGCGAACAGGCTTTATTTTTTTTACCTCTTTCTCAAGAAGATTCTTTATACTCATCACGTCGACAGGAGTTCGTGGTTTTTATAAAACTTACGTATCTGACCAGTATATTGTTTCTAAAACACCTGAACCTACCAATATATGCAGATTATTATGAAAAAGTATTTACAACACCAAAACACACATAAAACGAAATATTAACACAAAAATCACAATAACACATAGTAAAAACATACAAAAACAGACAAAAAAACAAACCAAAAACCAAGTCACAACACGTAACATAGTTAAAAAAGAACAATTTCTACAAAACAAATAGAGCAGTTTAAAGCGCTTAAAAACAATTTAAAGGATAAAAAAGCGATTAAATCCAAAAAAAAAGACTAAAAAGCTTTAAAAATACCTAAAAAGCGATTAAAAACATTTAAAATAACAAAAAAGAAAACCAATAAAGAAAACTTTATATATTACCTCTTCGGTTCACTACTTTAACGGGATAAAAAACCAAATGGCATCGAGTGATAAAATCAAAAGGTTGATGATCAAGGTAAGGTCTCAAGCTGCACGAATCCAGGTTCTTAACGAGCTGATAGATATAGATACATCAAGCAAAGACATGCATCAGGTTCTTAAGGAAATGCTCCTATTAACAGTCAGAAAACTCAATGTTGAGAAAGGATTCATCATAATCTACAACAAAAATAACCCCAACCCTTACGAGTATGGTGCAACAAATACTTCTGAACAATTTCCCGATACTGGACTGATAAAAGATATCTGTGACAACTCAATCACCAGCAACAAGCCAGTTATCATAAACGATACTCGCCTGCATAAAAGAATGAGAAAAAGTAGGATTAAGAACATAATAGCACTCCCGCTCATGTTCAAAAAAAGACCTGTAGGTGTATTCATAGTCATAAACAAAAGGCGTAACTTATTCAAGAAAAAAGACCTTCTCCTTTTCAGACTAGTAAGTAGATTCGTAGCAGCATCTATCGAGCACGCCCGAGACTACAAAGAACTAGAAGAAAAAGAAAAAGAACTGAAAACAATATATGCTATAGATAGGATAAGGGATACAATAAAGGACTTCAACACAATGATGGAAGCAGTGCTTCAAGAAGTGACTCATATTATCGACGCCAAATTATCTTTTTTCCTACTTTACAACAAGAAGACAAACAAGACAGAACTCAAAGTTTCTGGTAAACTCAAATCATCAACTTTTGTTCACAACAACGCAGACAGCATATACGAGATGTCTCGTTCTGCCCTAAATCTAGGAGAAATGATGGCATTCAATGACATCAGCGCAGATATCAAATCAGCAATATGCATGCCAATAGTTGTAAGTGATGACACAATGGGTGTTTTCGGAGTCATAAACTCTACCTCACCTACAGGATTCAGTGAAGTAGACAAGAATTTACTCAACGCCGTTGCTAAACAATCAGACTCTGCTATTTTCGAGGATCTTGAAAAAACAGAGATAAAAAACGCTTTCCAGAGATATGTAAGTCCTGATGTTATTGAAGAGATACTCGCAGAACCTGAGAAAAATTACATGAGGACAGACAAAAGAGAAATGACTGTAATGTTCTCCGACTTGAGAGGTTTCACAGCAATGTCTGAAAAACTTGACGCAGAACAAGTAGTTGAAATACTTAATCAACATTTCGAAGTTATGTCAGATATCATACTCAAACAGCGTGGAACACTTGACAAATTTGTCGGTGATGAAATAATGGCTCTTTTCGGAGCTCCAGTCTACACAGAGTCTCACGCACTAAAGGCGATTAAGACCGCTCTTGAGATGCAGAAAGCGCAGAAAGAAGTTTCAATAAAATTCAAGAAAAAGTTTGGCATAACAGTCGACATAGGAATAGGCATCAACACAGGTGAGATGGTCGTTGGTAACATAGGCTGCAAACAAAGAACTGACTACACAGTCATAGGTGACAGCGTCAACACAGCAGCAAGAATCTGCAGCGCAGCAAAAGGTGGTGAAGTGCTGATAACAGAAAAAACATACGCAGAAGTCAAAAAATTAGTAAAAGTAAAAGAACTTCCCGCAATAAAAGCTAAGGGCAAATCAAAACCAATTCATATATATAATGTGACAGGACTAGTTAAACAGTAATATACCAGATATTCTATAATATATTCCTATAAACATTCATAGAACAAATATCAACACTACACCAACTATAATAAACAACGGACCAGTGGCAAGCACACCATAAACTAACTGTTCATCTTGTGGAAGTCCCTTGAACCAGTTTGGCGAATTCTTCATCACAGACCCTATATTCCTGAAGAAAAAAGGTATTTTCTTAGGGAAGAAATCATTAACGAAATTATTACAGGCTTTCATATAGCTGTTGATATCAAATCCTTTTTTTGCTCCAAAACCTGAAACAGGTTTTACAGCACCAGGTTTAACAGCAATTTTAGGTTTCTTCACAACACCCAATGCATTACCCATCTTTTCAAATACGCTTGGCATATTTCACCTCAATAACTGAAAGTTTGTCAAAATTATCATATTGATTGACAAACTTAGGAATTAACACTTACAGACTAAATTATCAGATCTTGTCTGCATTAATAACTAAGACCATAAGGATTAAACTCGGTTTTGCCTTTATTAACTTTTCTTTTCTTTAACTCTCTCTCGAGCCAGTTGACCCATCTTCTCTTTATCTCTACAGGATCTAATACTCCAGTCATCTGCTTAACCTCTTCTGAGATAAGATGGAATTTATCATTGCATTTTATCACGAATGGTGCTTCAAGTAGATCATCATCATTCAGCTCTTCTGATTTCTGAACCAGCAGCTCTTTCATCGCAGCCCTAATCTCTATGTTACTCCACAACGCATCCCAGTTACCTGCAAAGTCAGGTATGTTCGAGGCGATGGCCTTGAGTATATCTGAGTCTCCATCAAGAAGTGCGTCTGTCGGATTGATGGAATCAGTATGAGGGTCATATTTCATCAGATCCACAAAGCCACCCTCGAGCATAGGGTCATCCTGCCAATCTTTTCTTATCTCAGTTATCTGCGTCACACGACGGACCCTGTGCAATCCGTCTGCTGACTTGATAGGGTTCGCAACTATCACAATATCTGTCGCCTTGAAACTGGTCTTAGGCACACCTATATCATTGACCACTCTATCAAATAGACCAAATGGGCTGTCTGCGTGTATAGTTCCTGCAACTACATTGGCAGCCGCCCCGACTCTCATCGCTTCGTATAGTGCCTTCGCTTCTCCACTTCGAACCTCGCCAACTATAAGAGCGGAATCACCAAGTCGTAGAGTGCTTCTTATTCCATCAGCTGCGCTCATCTCGCTGCTGCCTTTTGCAAGAGCTGACGCGACTTTCAAAGGTTGTATATTGAATCCAAGACGCCTCATAGATTTCGTCGGGAGCTCTAACGTATCCTCAACAGTTATTATACGATACCGCCTCATTATCTCTATAAGTAATGAACTGAGGAAACTAGACTTTCCACTTGACCTCGTACCGCAGACCATCATAGTTCTTGTACCATCGACAAAAAAACTAAGAAGACCTGCTGCGAGCGGACTAATCATCCTGTACTTCACAAAAAGAGGGAGGGTCCATGGTTTATCCCTGTGACGTCGAAATGAAAAAGCAAGACCTGAAGGATCAAGTGGTCTGGTGATTGCAGATACTCTAATAGATGCACCAGGCAATTCAAGCTCTGTGTCTAATATGACATTTGCCTCGTCAAGTGGTCTGCCAGATATCATCCTGAGTTTTGTGGCCCAGCTTTCTGTTTCAGTCATTGTTGGTATAATATTCGTGACACAGTCTGCGTATTCTCCATGAACAATGAATATAGGTAGTCTTCCCTGAGGGCTATTGACAGATATATCCTGTATATTATCATCCTGGAGAAGGACCTCAACAAGACCAAAGCCGATAGTGTACCTGACAAGTATCCTTGCAAGCGAGCCTATTTCCTCTTCACTTAAGGGTAAGTTCTTGAACGCGACAAGCTCGCTTATCAGATCCTTACCTACATTGACAAAGACTTCGCGCATCCTTTCAGGATCTGTGAATTCCTGTTTTGATGGCTTGTGCTCTGCAAGAATATTTCGCGCCATATCAAGTATTTCGTATTGATCTTCTGAAAGCTTAAATTCCGGAGGAGTCATATGGTAAATATACTGAACAGAATCAGGAAGTCTAAATACAATTATCTCAGTATTACCTCCAATAGTATAGCTGGCTATCTCTTCACCTTCTGGAGGATAGTTTGCCATAAGTTTTGTCCACATGAAGTCAGGCTTGATTATAGGATGAAAGAAATTCCTGTAGACATCTCTATCACCTATACTATAACCCGCAAGAAAAGGTCTTGCTATAGTGATGAGCCTGGTCTTCTCAAGAAGGTCTATGACATATGCGAGCATTTCTAGATAATGTTGTATGCCTGGTTTCAACTTATCATCAAGAACCTTAAGGAGAGTCACACGCTCTTCTCTCAAAATCCTCTTAAGCTTGACATAAGTTCCTATAGGATCTGACCGGAGCTTATGAAACACCATATCCTGAAGTGTAGTATACCATTTGTTAGCAAGCTGCGTTGTAACACTACCCATCTGCAAAGATTTTAATGTAAAAATTTCTTTCTCTTTGGAAAGCTTATCATAGATAAGAGCTATCTCTTTCAGCACAGATGTTTGATTATAATCATACTCATACTCTCTCTTTTGGGTAAAAATAATCCTGGTTGTATTTCTTGACTCTATGAGATTATCGCAGGTCCTGGCCATAACTATAGGATTATCTTCTATTGAAGGAACCATGGGTGCCCCTTCATAGTTTACCCTCATTACATTGTCTTCGCCTTCTTTGACTACTTCATACCCATACAAAGGAAGTCTACCTTCAAACAAAGCCATATCATCACCTTACAAGTTTAACCCTTGTTTTTATATACGCTAAAATTCCACCAGTCTGAGACCGTGAAATTCACTGAGTCAAAAGCAAAATTTTGACTACCACTAACCCATGCTAACACAAAATTATAAAACCCACTTGACAACATGATGTGGGTCCTGCAACGATACTGCAGACATAGGTTTATAAAAATTATGTAAAATAGGTGTCTTTATGTCAGAACAAACAGCAACTCCACCCGGAATGTCTCCCCCGCAAGGCCTTCCTGGATCCCCACCAGCAAAAAAACCAGGGCTTTTCGCTCCTAAACCTAAACCAGGCACGGATATTTCAAAGTCAGTATCAGATATAGCTGGTGAGATGAACAATATTAGCCGCAGGCTTATGATCATTGAAGAACGCTATACAAACCTGAGAAAGAAGACACAAGTGACTGATCAGAACATGCTGGCCAATAACAAGAAATTCATGACAGAAGTTCACACAGCACATGATGATGTAGACGATGTCAAAAAACAAGTACATGATATAATTGACAAGCTAAAGATAATAGTGCGTGAACTTAAGGATTGTGCAAAAAGACAAGATGTTGATGTTCTCCAGAAATACATAAATATATGGGAGCCTATAAATTTTATAACTCGTGATTCTGCGATGAAGATGATTAAGGATCAAGTTGATGCTCAGTTCAAGGACCTGAACATAAGACTACAACAGGAAGACTACATCAAGGAGCAGATAAGTCTACACATGAGAGACTTAAAGAAGCAGTGATTAATTAGCAAACTACTCCAGAAAAATAGAATAACTTATTCTTCTTTCAATGCTGACGGGCTTGCTCCACCATGCCAGGTGAACCTCGGCCTTACACGAACCATCATAATCTTTTCATTTAGATCATCAAAAATAACTGCTGTACCTTTCACAGTCGGAAGATCATTCATTGCCCTTTCAATACCGTGCTCCATATAGCTCTGCGCCAATAAACCAAGAGCTTGAACATCAAGCCGGGCAGTTATTCTGTGAGAAATAACTGTGTCACTCTGCGTCATGACATCTGTGTGTATCTTACCAGGCTGTTGTGTTGCCACGACAAGACATATACCTGGCTGTCTGCCTTCTCTCATTATTATCTTAAGTGGTTCTGTTGCCGCATTCGCAGCTGATTCATCTTTTGGAAGAAATTCGTGAGCTTCGTCTATAACAAGCCAGACAAGAGGCATTTCCTGCTTCTGCGCATCTGCTGCACTGGTTTCCTCAAAATAGGTCTCCTGGTATTTGATGTCTGAGAGTTCTTCTTCTTTTCTGTATTCCATTCTTGAGATAAACAAGTGACGCGATACAATACCTACAACAAGAGCTTTCACATCCCAACCACCAGGCATTGTAGCATAGCAGGATACATCAAGAACAGTAATTTGTCCTCCTTTCGCAAGATCATCTATAGGTGTTCCTTTTTCTGAGAAAACTCCCCAACCTTCTGCTGTCTGAAACATGTTCCTAACAGCGGATTTCGTGAGATTATCAGTCTCCTTATCACTTTCTATGTATAATAATATGTCTTTCATAAAATAGTGTCCTTCTTCGCTCAACTGTTCCACTATCTTCTGCATGTAAAGTCCATTAGAAGAATACTTATCCTGCTTAAACGCAACACACCAATCCTCACCAGTTATCATATGAGGCTCAAGAGAAAAAGGGACATCTGTCCTAATTCCTTTCTTCTTGTATTCATAATAAAATTTTTCTGGTGTAAATATTTTGAGTTCGACAGGTTTGGGTTTCAAACCGTATGGTTCAAGAAGAGCTTTTTCTTTCTTGTTAGCATGCCCCATGGTCCAGTATATACCCATAGTATCGAGGAGAATTATGCTAAGGTTCTGTCTCACTTCAGGCTCGAGCATAGACAGCCCTTCAGCTATCACACCCATAGTATAGGATTTACCGCCCCCTCTCTTCCCACATATCAGCATCACGTGTGCGCCTGACACATCCATGTAGACGTCTTTGTCAAGGAATAGCCTGTCAAGTTTCTCTATATATTGCTTACCAAGAAGTATAGCTCCTTTCTTACCGTATTTCTTAACATCACTAGGGCTTCGCCCTATGACAACAGGTAATTCATCCTCTTTTTCCGGCATCAGCTCACCACAATGACGCAATGCGTCTTGTTTTAAATGCTTTTTGGGTATTATACTGAATGTTCTTAACCGTAATTATGTTACGGTGATAGTTTCTTGTAGTGGTATCCTTTGGTGTTTTAAAGGAGAATACGATGGGATACAGCAAAAAACTTAAGTTAAGAGTGCTTAAACATG
>JABMQF010000137.1 GCA_013203345.1 Candidatus Woesearchaeota archaeon | reverse complement strand
ATGCTGTTCGCCCTACTGCGTTAGGGTTTTTCAGTTAAGGGCTTAGGCTCGCTAGGCGGCAACGGTGGCGCAGGCAGCTTTGTTGGTGTTGCTATTACCAGACCATTATTTACTAATACATAAATATATATAAATAGGGTTAGGAAAATAGTTCTTGTCCTGGATTTGTTGTCCTTGACTTTTAAAGGGGGTAATATCATGATAAAACTCACATACGAACAGATAGCAGAAAAGATAAAAGAAAAATCAGGAATATCACAAGAAGAACTTGACCAAAGGGTCAAAGAAAAGATGGATCACCTTTCTGGCCTGATATCAAAAGACGGCGCAGCACACATAATCGCTAATGAGCTTGGTGTGAATGCTTTTGAAGAAATCTCAGGAAAAATAAAACTAAACAAGCTACTGCCAGGAATGAGAAGTGTAGAAGTTGTAGGAAAGATAATGGCATTATATGACATAAGAGAATTCACAACACAGCGAGGCAATGGAAAAGTCGGCAGCTTCTTCATAGCAGATGAAAGCGGAAGATCAAGAATCACGTGCTGGAACTCAGCGACAGACAAGATGGCAGGTCTGAAAGAAGGATCCATAATCAAGATCAAGAATGGGTATGCGAAAGAAAACAATGGAAAAGTAGAGCTACATCTCAACGACAACAGCGAAATAGAAATAAATCCTGCAGGAGAGACTGTAGAGGTCCCCGACAACATGGCTGTTTCGGATATGCAGAGGAAAAAGATAGCAGAGCTTGCAGAATCAGACTTCAATGTTGAGATACTCGGCACAATAGTGCAGGTCTTTGATCCAAGGTTCTTTGAAGTATGTCCTCAATGCGGAAAACGGGCCAGACAAAGAGAAGACAAATTCCACTGTGATCAGCACCAGGAAGTACAACCAGAATATTCATATGTAATGAACGCCATAATCGACGATGGAACAGAGACAATACGCACAGTGCTGTTCAGACAACAAGCAGAAAAATTCATAGGAAAACCAAGAGAAGCAATGCTCCAGTACAGAGAAGAAAAAGAGAAGTTCGAAGAAGTCAAAACAGACCTGCTCGGACAGATGGTCAAGCTTGGTGGAAGGGTCAATAAAAACACAATGTTTGACAGGCTTGAACTTATGGTTAACAATGTAGATACCAACCCAGATCCTGAAGCAGAGATAGCGCGATTAAAAACCGCGTGAAAACATGCTCAAAAAAACAGCCACGATAGTAATAATATTTATTTTTCTTTTCCTGGCGGTGATAGCAATAATAATACATCCTGAAACGCTAGATTCTAAATATGTACTCATTAGCTTTGACGTCGAGCCTGTCGACGGAAAAGAAAGTGTCAGAACAGTCATTTCAAAACTTGAGAAACATAATATCACCGCAACATTCTTTGTCACAGGTGAATACGCTGAACAAAACCCTGACATGATGCAAATAATGAAAAAATATGAAATTGCATGTCATGGTCACTCGCATAAGGTATTCACAAAGATGGATAGTCTCGAAAAAATATACGAGATTAAGAAATGTGAGGAAGCTGTCGCAGAATCCTCGGACGTACCTGTGCAAGGGTTCAGAGCACCATATCACAGAATAGACAGAGAAACACTCGAAATTCTTGAACAAGAAGGGTTCAAATATGATGCCACAGTCATTGAAGGGATAAGTTTCATATTTCCTAATGTGCAAGGATTAAACATACAGGAAATAAAAGTCTCAAGCGTCATAGGAATACCTATAGAGGATGTCATATGGATATATTATCTCAATCTCAACAAAATATACTTTAAAATCATGAAAAATAAGAATACTGAAATAGAATCCTATGTCTTTCATCCTCACCACATAGCTACAAAAGCAGAAGAATTCGACGAGATGCTAAACCATTTAAAAAAGAATGGCGCAAAATTTATAAGCCACTCAGAACTCATCTCAAGCCATGAGGGGGTATAGACAAGCAATATCTGCGGTTTTGACTGTCATCACACTATTGTTAATTCTAGGATGCGCACAAGAATGTCCTTATGAGAAAAGCTATGAAACAAGACAGATAACTGAAACTGTCAATGTTTATGGAGAAGAATCATACATTGTGCAGGAGACAAAGGTAATCGGGCAAAAATGTATAGAACGCGAATACAATGAGTTCAGCGATTCAGTATTTAACGTCAGCATAGAAGATAAAGAATGGGTTTCTCAACCTCCTGTGCTTGGTGAAACCAATTATCTGCGAAGAGTGATTAATGTATACAATGCCCTTGATGAAATCGACACAGTATACCTGGACAAAATATATCTCTACAATGGCAGTGAAACAAAAAGATCCAGAACACCTATGAAATTCCTGGTGGAACCAAAATCTACAAGAAAACTATACTTTGTGTGGAATACACAATATGATCCATTAAAGGATGTTAGCGCAGAGTTCTCTGAATCAGAAACAGAATCTGACTCTGAAGAAGAAGTATTCCTAATGTGCTATAATGAAACAGAACAGGTCAATGTCACAAAATACCGAAAGATAGTCACAGGCACAGAAGAAAAAGTCGTCGGTGAAGACAGTGCAATCAATGTGAAGCTAAACAGGAAATGCTAATTCTTATCACAACATACAACAACAAAACGCAAAAATCAATAACAAATCAAGAACTCATCCCTGCTAGTACTGAACTAGAAACAACCCCTCTTACATCAACACCATCCTTGACTCCTACAACAAGGAATCGCAAAGCGCATCCAGGAACATCAAAATCACCAGCAGGTCTTGAAAAGATTAAAGGCTCATCAGATGGATTCAATCCTATTGTTGCCATCGACCTCACCTGGCTTAAATCAATCTCTAAAGGAGCATCATTGTCAAAACAATACAATCTGTACTGACTAACTGGCTCTGTTGGTGAACCGTCGATATTATAGTCAACAGGATCTATCTCAAATGAGAAACTTTCAGCACCCGGAGTGATTGAAACTATATTTGCCACACCTGCAGGAGCATCATCTACTGAATCCTGTTGTGTTACGGGCGTGTTGAATGAAGGGCTCTCCTGATCATTATTATCAACCGCAGTGATTGCGAATAAATACCTGTGATTATCCTCTAGATCAGACAGCAAGTAAAAGAACTTATTGTCAACAGTCGATTTGTAAAGAGTCTCAGAAACAATATCTATCCCAGGATCATCTTCTACTGCCAAAGCAGTAGTGAGCACATATGTCTTTTCACAACTCGTTTCGGTAACAACACATTGCGGAGATGACAAAGAATTTAAAGACAATGTAATAGGCTGTGCGTCCTCAACAAACAAACCATCATCAATAACACTAATACCCTCTAACAAAGCCGTATCAATATCTGACGGATCCTGACCCCTGATATTAGCTTCTTTTGAAGCATCCTCTGAAAAATATATATTGTAATTTGTAACATCAGTCCCTGTCAAAGGCGACCATGAAAGAAATACGGATCCGGAAGAAAGAACAACATCATCTACACGGAAATCAGGAACATCAGTAACCTCTGTTGGAAACATGTAAGCAAACTTAAGCACAAGATTCTGCATGCCTATCTCCTGCTGTTGACTATTATAAGCCATGACGCGATCATCCTTAATAATACACATCTTAAGTAAGGGGTTGTTTAACTCACACTGATCTTCAGACGGAGAGTCGGATCTCTGAAACAATGAAATATTATTGTTACCATCCTTATGAATATCTATCACATTACCTGTATCTGTTCGCTGATATCTGAATAGATTAGGTGATGCTCCCCTCAAAGACGGGTGGATTCTCTTGAAATTTACATTGCTCAATATCTGAGAATCTGCCGTCGCAGGCGGTTTTATTGTAACCCTTAAATTATTGCCCGAATTAGTAAAAGAAAATATCCTCTCCTCCCAATCATCAGAAGGATTCAACAAAGATCCAAAACCCAAAAGGTCAACAAAAGCTCTGGCAGCAGATTCCAATAAACCAACCTCCTCTGCTTGAGATTTAGGGAGAGTATACGAACAATAGCAATTTCTGCTGCCTGACTTTGCGCAAGCATCTATAGCCTCTGCAAGAGAATTCACTGCGTGCTGATCAGGAGTCTCACAATAAGCCTCCCAGCCTGCATTCTCTTTCTCACCATTCTCATCTTCGGTCAATATATTCCCTGCGAACTGAACAATCCAATCAGCATCTCCCATTTCCTGCTCTTTGCTGACAACACCTTCAAGCACACATTCCAAATCACCTTCACACCTCTCAATATCCCTTAGAACAAGAGGCACAGTCTCATATATTGAAAAATCATAATCTAAAGACATGGAAAAAGACGGACTTATAGATAAAGGAACGTTAAAATAAGGATGTGTCGGTCGATAACTCCTATCTTCAATTGCAGGAACTACAGATGATAAATCTTGTTGACTGCCAGTGAGAGGTCCTCCTCCGTCAACAATATGACCCCCAATATCTTCACAATTACTTACATAAGAATGCCACATATGATCAGCATAATGAACTCCAACATCCGGTTGCTTAATCCTGCAATAAAAATTGAAAGAACAGGACTTACCGTTTGCGCAGATAGGATTTTTTCCAACATCAGGACAATCATAATCCCTGCGAGTAACTGCTCTAGTGGGCAATGAGCAATCATAACCTTTTTGGTCAACCCTGAATTCGCTAAAGGTTTCGCAGGCTTCTGCTGTCGCCTGCTGGATGGTCATCCCCTCCCCCATCTTCTGAACAGCGTTTCTCGCTGTAGGAGTTCCTCTGTTATATGCAAACCAAACCATCCACATGAGCTCCCTGCCAGATAAATCGCTCATACCAGATATGGCATTCATCTTCTCCGTCACCTCTTTGGTCCCATAATCAAGCTCAATATCAACAGTAGGGCACTGCTCAGGATGATAATGACAAGGATTATCAACCTGCAGTATTCCTCCCACCTCAGCGCGAGGGTCTGTGTCCTTATCAACAGCATATGAACGACATCCATTCTCACCATTAGCAGTGACAAAAAGGAAAAGAGTGTCCAAACCCAAATTACTGACGCCATTTTGCTGAGCATACTGCTCAAACTTATCCTTGAACCGCAAACACCTCCTCATGCGTGTCCCTTGTAGATTATTTATATCACCACCCTCGCAACGAGGAACCATCCCTCCAGTAGATGATGAGGTCTGTGCGGATCCTGCAGAGGAATCGGTCTGCTGTGCAGATGGTGTATCTCCACTCACTGTAGAAACTGCAAATACCAACATAGCATGTGCAGATAAAGCAATAGCTAACAAGAAAAAAATAGCTAAAATCTTCATCATCTTTTTTGTGATCAATAACACCATCTTTTTTTCATATCATTATTTCATATCCGAGATTTACTAGCAGAGTAATGCTTCTTTATCTCTGTATCCACCATCTTCACAGGATAACCCTTCTTTACAAGCACATCTCGTATCTGCGCATATCCATAACCTTTTGAAAGCAAAGAAACTATCAAAGGTTGTATATTAATTTGTTGAGCTGAATTCGTGATTTTTGATTCAGATAATTCCATCTTCTTTGAAGCTGATTTATGGAATAAACCTAAAATGATAAATAACAAAATAAGAAGTAAAAGCAATGTCCCAACAACAATAGGAATACTGAATCCTTTTAATTGCTCAGGTAACTCAGGTGTCAAAAAATCTATTGTCTCTCGTAACTCACGATTTCTATCTTCGACTTCCTGTTCCTCCTCCATCTCCATCTTAAGAAATTCCTTCTCATCAATACGCGCATCATCATAATCAAATGAAATACCTGCAGGAAGATCACTGGAAATATTCAAATCAGCAATCTCAATATCCAATGGTGGTTTGTACTCCACAACACTTCTGATACAATCCCCTGCGCAACAGAATGTATCATAATAATACTCTATCCTATCACCTACACATTCCTCGTCTTGACTGCAAAACATACCACCTATAGTATCTGTGCAATAAGCGCCAATGCCTTTGGACAAAACAGTAGATGCAAATACACCTGAAGGGGTTATAGTCATAGATGGCTGGTTCTGCATCTCAACCATTGTCTCTACATACGCTTCTGTATTGGCGCAAAAACCTCCTATGCAGCAAAACATAGAATCAGATGTGTATATGGTGGGTCCTCCACCAATACAATCCTCACCAGGATCGCAAGAGATACCTCCAAATTCTGAGCAAGTTGGACTCAGCTCAGCATCATCAATACCACAATCCTCCGAACAAAAACTTACACAATCAGAATCAGCCACGTCACAGTCAGGATCACAGATGCCATCATTTATAGTGTCACAAAAACCATCATCACTACCTGAAGCGCAGTCAGAACAGGTCAGTTGATTCTCGAAAAGAGAACAATAAGTTCCTTCACAGGGCTCGCACAGGAGGTCATTGTCGCAGAAACTGACCAATTTCTCGGCGACAACAATTCCAGAAGACAAAACCTTGATAGCATATATTGAAACATCATAATAAAAAGTTGTCCTGTAACCACTCGCTGTTTTTCTTGACAAAACTTTTCCTGAAGAATCCTCTAAAACAATCTCGACACTACTATTGTCATTAAGATGATCCTCATACAGCCTGGTATCGTCGAAGCTATTATCCTCCAGGACTGCAACGCTATCTATAGATGATGGTAAGTTTGGTGAATCTATACTAATGACAATAAATTTCTCAGCAATCACTGCTGAAGCTAATAAAGACAAAACAACAATCATCAATGCAATAATCAAACGTTTCAACATATCACCTTCAACCTATAACCGCATATGATCTTCCAACCCTCTCAATATAATTCTTTGAAAGCACAAGATTCACAGCGCAACTCGGATTACTTCTGCCAGGATCATGAGATATCACATACTCATCACTCGCTCCATGAAGCAGTATAAAATGACCACTAGTCTCGAAACATCTCTCAAGAGGACCAGATCCCTGATGGTCGTTCAATAGTAAAGCCACAACCTTGCCCTGTTTTATCGACGATACAATCCCATTCCAATCAATACTGCTCTGTGCAGATGAACCTGAAAGACCAAGATTTGTTGCAACTTCAACTATCTTATTGTAGTTCGATCCTCCGGGACGATACACTGAATCAGGTCCTCCGCAGAAAAGATCACGTGAAGACTTCTCAATATTGAACGACTTTAAAGCCATGCGCGTCACGGCGACACCACAAGCAGACTTACAGTAGTTATTTGCGTCTGTCGAACCTTCAGGCCTTTCAGGAGGAACACCATCATGCCAGCAATCACCACCTTCACCCATGGCAGGAGTGCACTGACCTATAAACTCAACACCTGACTTCATAATAGCACTGCTTGGGCAAGGACCATCACAACACTGATTTCCTACGCTGCTGCACCTTGCAAAATCCTGAGGACTTATGCTCCTTAAGAGTTGTTTTCCGCCTTCACAATAAGTACACCTAACAGAATCAGCAGAAATCATGCCCTCTGCGGCAGATGTTGTTGTAGATGAACTTGGTTCGGGTCTACATGCCTGAACCATAGTGGGCTGACCTGGAATCGACGATGCTGGAACTGAAACAAGAGGAGTAGGCATAAGACCCTGCAGAGCTGACAAGTCTGCCTGCTGACAATCCCTAACAACAACAGCATTTGTCGAACTTATAATCTGCCCTTCCTCGCCGAATACCTGAGGACAGTTAGTCCTATGCACATTAAGCCTGGTCAAAATAGAATCTGAGAAGAAACAAAAAGGACTCCTTCCTGCTTCTGGGTAGTCTGGAGTAGGTAAGTTATTACTCTTAGGCCAGGTATTGTATATAGCAAAATGAAGATGTCTTCCCTGAGAAAAACCAGTATTTCCAACAGTACCTAACAATTGTCCTTTAGCCACACTAGCTCCACGAGTAATATCAGAATTTATAGAATCCATATGCACATAATGAGTATAAAGATTATCAGCATGCTTGATAACTATATTGTTACCGAAACCCCTGCACGGCTTGGTGCCGCAAAGTTCGGCGTACTGCGCACAACGAGCCTGTTCCCTACTCTGAGGAACATTACACCTCCTGCACACATTAGGAACTTTACACATATATCGAACCTCTCCATTTGATATCGCGATTATCGGCGTACCTGCGACAACATTCAAGTCGAGGCCGTCGTGATATCCTGCACCATAACCAAGATTCCTCGGACCATAACAAGATATTACATCATTCCAACCATTCTGATCCTCAGGAATAGGCCACATAAAATCAGAATTTCCAATCAACGAAGACGCGCCAGGTGTTACACCACCTGATGTTCCCATTGCCTCAAGAGAATTGCTAGGAATAGTCACAAGCTCAGAACCCTGCTGGCAGGTTATGCCCTGCTGTATCACTATCCTATTGGGGTGCGCCATGAAACCAAAATATGATGGGCACTTAGCAGTCTCAAAATCACCGCCCCACCTAAAACCAAAACGCCTGAAAGCATCTACAACACAAGTTGGCATATCAGTAATTAATTCTCCTGACTGATCATTAGGATTGGATCCAAGATTTATGTTAAGTGATATGCCAAACGAACTGGTGGATAACAGATCAGGAAGACCATATACTGAAGATACTTCATAAGAACTCACAGACCTAAAAGAATAATCTCCACACTCCTGTAATGCATTTTCAACACACCCTAAAACAGGAGCTATGCGCCTATGAACACGAATCTCATTATCTAAAAAGCTAATAGTCTCGAGCTGAGAATCCACATCCATCTGTGTCTGACCATATGTTTCACGCAGAAAATCAATATCATAATTCAAATCAGCCTGAATGGGCTGGCAGACAGCTCCTTGAGAGATTGCTACAAGGTTCTTGTTAATTCCAACAGCAATGTTCTGCCTTGATATACCTACAATACTAGTCACACCACCTGAAGAATTGATTATGAAATCAAAAAGGGTTGACGGCAGGATATTGTCAGGAACACAAGTCATCTGTGAAGAAGAAGGTGATGATGCTGAACCAGACGATGAAGTGGATTGTGATGCTCCTGAACCAGACGATGAAGTGGATTGTGATGCTCCTGAACCAGACGATGAAGATATGGCAGTAGGTGGTGCTCCGGAAAACACATCGTGTAATCTCTCAGCTATAATCCTATAACCTGCCGCCACAGGATGCGTCTTATCACCTGCGAAAAAGGCTGTATTAATATCATCTGTGCCTTCAGCGACAAGATGCGGATAAATATTCACCTTCAAATCAGCAGGAGACTCCTCCATTATCCAACGGTTAACAGAAAGTAAAGTCTCAAGCTCAGCTTCTGTTCTGGTACCCGTAGTCTTGAAAGGAGGAATTGTCACAGCGACGACGCGTTTGCCTGCTGACTTCGCACGATTATACATGTCAAGCAAATTATCCCTCACGCGAGTCCAATCTCCTGTAAGATCATTTGTACCACCGAGTATTATTATAGTGTCAGGATTCCATGCGAGTACCGCATCAAAATCGCGCCTCATAGCAGATGTGCCTTTGCCCACTGTGGCAAACTTATCCATTGGAGCGTTACCCCTTATGGCGCGACGTTCCCAGCGCGTAGCAGGATCATCGTCCTCATTCTTGAACTCTGTGTCACTGCAAATACTTCTCAGGTCACGGACATAAGTACGAGAACCTGCAGTCAATGAGTCACCCACCACAGCAACCTTTGAACCGCAACCTTGCACTACTGAAGTTGATGATGCTGATGGAGTGCCTGCTGAAGAAGATGGAGAAGTTAAAGAAGATGAAGTAGTTGAAGAAGAGGCTGTAGAGGAAGACGATGAAACTGCACTCTGCTGTAATTGAATACCTGATCTGATACGGACTATGAATGCTGTTGTGCCTTCTGCATTTAGATTCACATCAGTTGAAACACCCACTGCATTACTGGGAGGGTACGGACCATAAATATCAAAAACACCTTGAGGCTTAACAACTGTTATGAATCCCGCCCTACGATTCCAGCTAGTGCCCTCTCGCTGCCAGTAAAGCACAATATCTCCTGCAAGTGCTTCTGCCAAAGCAACTGTATCTCCTTTACCTGCCTGAGTCAGTGCGTATTCAACACCCCTAACACCTGGCTCTTCAGTAGGATTCAAAGAATCTCCAGGTGACACGCCCAACATAAATATTGTCCTATGCATATCATCAGTAACTTCAATACCAAGATCACGTATAACCTGTTCAACAAAAGAAAGATCAGTAAACTCTCCTGAACCAGTACCATACGCACGACCTTCATACCTCCTTGTAATCTCAAGGATAGTTCCTGGTTCTGTATCTTCGGACGGAGATGAAGACGCAACACCAACAGGACCAGACATGGCGCGCACAGGACCTATTACACCAGGAGGTGCTGGACTGTAACCTGCAGGACATATGTCCGCGGCTGCTGATTCTAACATCAATGTAAATAAAATTATGAATGAAAACACAATCACAATTCCAAATCCATAATTATTTTTCATTATCTCTTACTATACTCCGCCATCGCTTTCTTCAACAGTTTCTGATCCTGTGATGAAAGTTTTTGTATTATTGTATCATCATCATATCCTTTATGTTTAAACCCCTCAATCATCTTCACCAAAAGATTCACTTCAAGAGCCTGCTTATTTCTCATCCTCAATATCAGGATAACTGCAAAAACAAACACCAAAAGTAAAACAATAAATGATGCAACAAAAATCATGATTGTTCCCTTTTTATTTTCTGAAGTCGCGTAATCAGTCACAGACATAATTCCCTGCGGAATAGACTCAGAAATGGACTCTTGAGTTATATAATCTTCTTTATCTTGATCAGTCTCTTGAACGGTCTTTGAATCTGAATATTCAGGCAGGGATTCTGTTACAACTTGAACTGGTTGATCAAATGGATCATCTGAATCTGAACCGACACTCAATTCATACTCATCAGGATATCCATCCCTATCAGTATCTATAGGTCCCCAAACAGCATTATCAACAGGGTTTTCACCCCTCCTTAACTCATCAAGATTCCTCTGCCCATCAAAATCCAAATCAAGCCACCACGGAGATGAATAAAGATTTTTTGGATCAGTGCCTGCAGCCAACTCTTCCTCGTCATAAAAATCATCAAAATCACTATCTAAACAATGCTTGGGAAATTGCGTACCTTTGATACAAGCAGTTTCTTGATAAGAAGGTCTGCTATTAGTATTGGCAGGATCAGTGCCTGCTGTCCGCTCTTCTTTGTCACCGTACCAATCCCCATCAGAATCCCATTCTTTCAAAAAAATCCTGCACTCTTCAAGATTCTGCTCCTGATCATAATAATACATAACAAAATCCTGAGTGGAACCTTGAAGCTCATAACAAAGAGAAATACTCAATGACTGTTCGCTAAGAACATCCTCAACCAACAAAAAATCTATATGATCCTGATCAGTTCCAGCGTTCTGCGCGCTGACAGAATTTACTAAACAAATACCTAATATCAACGATGTAAGTAATACAAATGCATTACGCCCAAAATAATATGAAGATTTCATATCGAGCCTCCTGCTGAACCAGAACAAACCCCGCCTGTCGGATAATAAGGACTATTATCAGGCTCCCAATACTTTGACCAAGGCTTTCCGCCGCCTGCCTGATCATTTGACCAAGACCATTGACCTGCGTATTCTGGCCCCCATGTAGTGCGCCCCCTATCCTGACTATACTCTCCTTCACACAAAGGAGTCCAGGAATGAACTGCTATAATCTCGGCAGTATTTCCTGTCGCTGTGTTCTTGATATAAGAAGGAACTCTGTTTCTTGGATGGACACTGAAAAAAGCACCCCTATAACTCGCACCAGAATAGCTCATAATCAAAACCTCATCCTCTGAAACACTTCTTGGATGATTGCCTCTGACCTCCATATCAGGGAATCTTGTAAGCCACCATTCCGCATCATGACCAAACCCTAACAGTATAAGCGCATGACCATAACTTCCTCTGTTATCATTATACCCAATAGGGAATCCATGATCATTTGCAAGCTCCTCGTAACTTGAATATTTCTTACTCCTATCATATCGATAAGCATAACCCATCCATTTATACACCATAGACACCCAATGACCACAACAAGTAGGTTGTCTTAACTCTGTGTTATATGGTCTGGCTCCACCAATGGCTTCAATACTCTGGACAAGCGCTGCCTTTACTTGTGTATTCTCATTTGCAGAAATAGGTATTTCACCATTATTTGCGGAAACCACCTCAGACGTCGCTGCAGTCAAAGCAGCACCTCTTTCAAAAGCAGATGAAGGAAGATTGCCCACAAAATCAGCAGTAGGGTATGCTGCGGCGCGAGCGATGAGATTGGATATAAATAATTCCTGTAATGACTCTGCTGCAGAATCAGCATCAACAAAACAAGTACTACCATCACCAGAATTCCACCTATTGAAACCAAAATAATTTCCGCATTCGGAAGAAGAAGTCATACCCCCTCTTGACTGAAGCTCGAATAAACCCTGATAAGCCGCCATATTTATCGCAGAATCAAAGAATATCATTGCCTTCTCGCCTTCCTGGACCTTTGTGATAACATCTAGCTGATTAACACCTATCTCACGATGAACATCTGTCTTATCAGTTATGCGGATAAAGCCGTAGGTAAGAATCATTATAGTGAATATGACTATAAGTATATTGAACACCATCGCTTTTCTTGAATTAAAAATTCTACTCACCAGTTATCACCTGAACTGCTGCATAACTTCTACATGCTAAAGTAAACCAGACATTCATGCGGCATAAAGTAGCTATTGACCTTCTCTGAGCAGCTTCAAGATCAAAGAAAGGATCATCAGAATACATCTCAAGCAATCTCTCAATATCATAAACAGAATACAAAATTATAGGCTCTGCACCTGGATCAACTGTCGCGATATTTGTAAGGTAAACACCATCAGGAACATTTTCCATCTCATGCAAAAGATAGTGAACGCTAAAAGATACTCCTGAAGGACAAGAACCTCCGAATAAGTTATAATCAAAAGTATTTCCGTGTATGGCAAAAGCATAACACTTACTTTGATCAAAATTAGCCTCTACATATTTTTCTGTTTCTTTTTCGATGAAATTAAACATGGGATTGCGACTACCTACAAAGAAAGTTCGTCCCTGACGAAATATACTTGCAAAACCCTCTTCGGCTGCACCCTCCAAAGACTGATTATGATTATACAGAGCTATAAGATCTGCCATGGACATTTTCTCGCCTGCAACATCAATAGGTGTTCGAAGATAGACCTGAGCAAGATAATTACCATATATTATGTCAGACTTATCATCAAGCTGATTCTCCCGGGCAACAGAATCCCATTTGTAAAGCACTGCAAATGCCATTATCACAATTACAAACATTATCAATGACCAAACATCAACAATAGCTCCAGCTATGAAAGCCTTTTTTCCAAATTTTGTGCGTCTTTTATTGGTATTCATATTAGTAAAAAAGGAAAATACCGGTGCAAACATAAATCTGCACCGGCAATCCTGGGTTTTGTTTCAAACATTAACATAAATTAACCTCTTGGCTGTAAAATCTGGAAATGAACATATCCTGATCTCAGTATGCCCTCGTCTCTGTACATCACAGGAAGAGTCTTCTTGTACTCGTGAATGCCACCTATACCTGGAAGCCTTAACTTTAGGAACGGTTTCCAATTATCATACCACTCCTTGTTGAAAAAGACAACCTTCTTTATTCCTGTATTACTTCCTGGATTGCGAACCTTTGACACCTCAATCTTTGCCGCAATCAGATAATTATCCTCACGGTAAAATGCCTGGTCAAGACTTGACCCTTCTAACTGATCAAGATCAATTATCTCAGGATAATACCTGCCAGTAAGAGCATCATAATATCCTATACCGCCGTGCCCATATATCAATCCTGAAACGAATACCTCTGCCTGGATGTCCTTTATCTGGAACTTTTCATTCAAGAAAAGGTTAAAGAGTGTTGCGACGGACACAAGCATTATCACAAGAAAAATAAACCTTGGAATCATGGAAACAAAATTAAACGAAAGTATACCTTTCCTTGACTTTCCTGTTAATTTCATCATTGTCCTAAACCACAACCAACATCATCTCCCTTCTTTACGCTGATATTGCTCAACTGCATTCTTTACAATACCCTTATCATATCCTGCACGGTACAAAGATTGCAGTATCTGCTCATGCTCATACCCGCGGGTTCGGTAATCACCTATCAAATCCATAAGGTGTTCGATCTCTTGCGAATTCCCTGTCCTATTCTTAAGCAAGACAACAGCAAGAACAATAAATAAGACAACAAGCAGCAATGAAACAAACAATATAATCCAAAGCGAATCAAACTCGCTTTCACTTGTAACATCATCATTCTGCTGTGATTCCAGCACAGGCATCTTAGGTATATTGTTGGTGTATTCTGTAACAGCTGGTTCTATATTCTCTGAATCAACCTGAAACTCTCCCTGATCATCAGGGTTTGCGTCACTGATTATCTCAAGCTCATCATCATAAATATCATGCTCTCTATCACTCCAGCCAATAGTCACATATGGGTCTAGAGGAGATGTACCTGCCTGCAACTCATCCAGATTAGAGTGACCATCACTATCCAGGTCAGTCCACCAAGGTGCAGAACCCGCGTCATCCGGATCAGTTCCTGCTTGTAACTCGTCAGGATTATAAAATCCATCACCATCGTTATCAAGACAATCTGAATCATAAGATCTCTTCTGGTCGTAACAAGTCTCCTCGTATAACTTATCACAGATGCCATCACCATCAACGCAGGTGAATGTCCCTTCTCCCTCAGACTTTGCACCTTGCCATACTGGAAAACTTTGAATGTCATCAGGATCTGTCCCTGCTAGCTCTTCCTCCTCGTCGCTGAACCAGTCACCATCAGTATCCCATGCAGCAAGGAAAGCATCGCATCCTGACATGTCATCCCTGTTTGTAGAATAATATTCCTGGAAACC
The DNA here is from genome assembly GCA_013203345.1 of Candidatus Woesearchaeota archaeon. Taxonomy (GTDB): domain Archaea; phylum Nanobdellota; class Nanobdellia; order Woesearchaeales; family UBA11576; genus JABMQF01. The sequence continues at coordinate 4,570 of JABMQF010000137.1, read as the reverse complement.
TGTAATCTTTCCCTGCAACTCGTGGCAAAGAGCAATATCCAGCACACCATCATCAATATCAACACCAAACTCGTTAAGAAAATGACTGCTTCGTGTGGTTCCGGTGAGGTCCTGTGCATAGGCACAGCCAGCCAGAACCACCAAAACCAACATAGTAACTCTCATGAATTCAATAACACCCATTTTCAAACCTCAAACTCGTTGAACGTTCTCCCGTCCCTTCTTTTAGCAACACATTCCAGGTTAGAATTGCACCTGACATATCCAATAGTTGATCTGCACCATGTCCTCCTCACACCACTATATTGCGCGTTTCCGCAAGGCCTCAAAGGGACTGCTGTTGAACCGACCTCCAGATACTTCACACCATCCTTCTCAGATAAAGACATTCCGTGGGTGTGACCTGTAAAGACTAAAACCTTGTTACCCCTATTCTTGTGAGCTGCCAATAGATCATGAAACACAGCATATCTTCCTGCAGGCGCGTGTTCTATCTGAGGATAGTAAGGCTTATGGAAACCTACCATCACATCCTTTTGAGGATTTGAGTTGAGCTGTGCTGTCAGAAAAACAAGATTGTCCTCTGGTGACTCCTCTGTATTCAAACCTATGAACAACAGATTTCCTGTAACCTGCTGGACATACATACCATTATTGCTCATCTGCTCCCTAACATAAGGAAATTCCTCCCCGAGGTAGTGGGACACACCTTCAACATCCTCGTGATTACCTATCAAAGGATATATGCGGCCTTTGCTGATTAAATCGCGTTCTATTGTCAGGAACCTGCTCCATTGCGATGCTGCAAGAGGTCCCCTTTCAAAATGGCCTGCACCAACCATATCTCCAACAGAGAACAGACTCGGAGAATCACACTCTTCGCTTATAGTATTCACAACATCCTGATGAGTGTTTGGGCTTCCCCTTGAATCACCATACAAGATAAGACAGGATGTATCAGCAACACTACCTAATGCTGAAGCTGACTCGGCTGTCCCTGCAACCTGACCTGATAGGCTACCTGCTTGCTGCGCCTGTGTAGACATAACCCCTGCCTGCTGCGCAGAAATATCAGGCGCTACAGTTTCAAACATGAACGTCGCCGCTGAACTACCAATTAAATCATCACCACCATAATATCTCGCAATAGCAGTATAAATTGCAGTAGATATTGCATTAACATCAATCTGTTCAGAAGTGAATTTTGACACGTCAATAAAAACCATCAACTGATCAGGATTGGACGCCTCCTTGAAAATCCTAAGACCTGATGTCTCGGGAAGGGAGTCTGTGTATACAGGCATGACTTGAGCATAATACACCTCAGTATCCGGCGTGAGAAGATCATTTACAAGCATACAAGCCAACTTACGATGGTTTATCAAATCCTCTGAAACAGGAAAATAAATAACAAGACTTCCTGGTTCTCGCATCTCGCCAGAATCACCAACAATGATTGCAATATCCGCATCAGGAGGAATAGCACTTATCAAAGAACCACCAGTTACAGGAGAAGTATCAACAACAAAATTAGAATACCTTGATGAAAGAACCTGAGCAATCCTGTTGGCAGGATTCTCAATATCAGAAGCATCACTTCCTTGCAATACCTTGCCTACAAAAAAAGTCTTAGAAGCCCAAGCATCATCAGTAGTGTTCAAATAAGGACAGTCAATATGCAATGGATTCAATTCAGCATCATTAAAAGATACACCACGACCTGTCCTGTAGAATATCACTTCAGGAGGGGAAGGAACCTCTGTCTCGTCCTGAATCCACTGCAACGAAGCAATTCCTTCAAAAGGATCCATGTTTTTTCCAGATAAGAACCAATACTTAACAGGAGATAGCTCTGTTCCAGGTTGTTCCAATAATATGTCTGAATTAACAAATTCAGCTTCAACATTAATATCAAATCTTGCAGGCACAGTGTAAACATACCTAAGAGTGCCTGGTGCATAATGGACAACACTCGTGATAAGTGCCATATCAATAGCTGTGAAACGCTTCTCAAAACTAGTATCACTAGCTATGCTGTTAACATATTGCATAAGAGATACAGAAACAATAAACACCATCAAAAGCTGAAACAAAAAAAAATATAACTCGTGAATAATATACGACTTTCTATTTTGGCGCAAGGCGTAGCCTAATCCACCCCTTTTTTTTGAAACAAAACCCATTAACACCATCTAAAGAACTTTGGTTTATAATAGTTTTGGTAGAAAGTACGCGATAGTCAATACGGCCTGCTGAGGGTAGTAACAAATGAGCTGTCTGCGCCACTGTTGCCGCCTAGCGAGCATAAACTCCTAACTTAAAAAACCTAACGCGGTTGGGCGAACAACATCAAAAATTAAGGTATCGTGCGGTAATGGTATTGCGCAGGCAGCCAAGTCATGCTAAGTCAGGAAGGCAAAGAATCCAATTCAGGAATGTAAAAATTTCAATGTCCATACTACTAAAAATTCATATAAAGAATCGATAGTCCAAGGGGGCCCTTCGGGAAACCTGAAATTTAGACAAAAAGTTTCTTTGCCGAGCTGGAGAATGGTAAACTTTGTTGACTCAGCTGAAAAATCCATGCGGCGCGGTGGACTTATTACAAAAGGTAGAAAATCACCTATCTACAGATATTGCTGCACTGCCTTGCTCTGCGCCCTCAATAATATCCCCTGCGAGACTATCTGCTTCATCACCCTCGAGGCTGTCTGCCATTTCTTCGCAGTCAGGTGCTGTTGCATACACGCTCATATCTTCCGCAGATTCCAATGACTTAATGAGAATATCATTACCTAATCGCTTAACAATATATCCAGAAACCACTCCTCTATTCCTGCCGCTACATGTTTCACCATAAAGAACCATGTCAAATATTTCATTATTAAATACCAGTGTTTTCAACTCATTAACATTATCAGGAAGACGCACACATACAACACCCCTACCTATGCAATCATTACCAGATATATCTCCCCAACCACCATCACATGCGCAGATACATGCGGAATTAACACATGCAGGAGGTTTTGTAACATCGCTTCGCAAAATAGCAATCGCGCCGCACTGCTCCTCCACACTATCAGAATTCTTGTGAAAACCTACCAATGCAAAATCCTTCTGTATAAACGCATTCACTATCTTGCATGTTGACTCCTCAGTCGAAGGATCCATAAGAGCCTCTATGGCGCTGACAATACGAGCTTGGGTAGCCAATGTCCCCTGCTCATCTGCACCTCCAAATATTCCAGTAAGCTTTAGAATAATACCTGTAATCATAATAACAAAAACAACAGCAAGTACAAGACCTGCTGTTTGCATGATTGACATTACTGCTCGTTTCATCTTAAATTTTCGATAGCTTTACCAACACAACAATAACCGAAATATTGATACTTCATATCTTCAGCAAAAGGACCGACACTAACGTCTTGTTCTTCGAGCTGTCCAATACGTTCATCATACTGGTTCTGAGCAGCAGCAGCGGACACAACATAACCTGCCATATCACCTGCTGAACACTGAACATCCTTTGGGCATGAATCATCAAGTCTTGGATTTGATCCTCCCGGACACCTTGATGCGCCAGGGTTAGGAGTAGGATAGAAACAATCACAAACTCCTCCTTTAATACCTGGCAAAGGGTTATGACAGGAATTTATACCATCCAATGTACCGCTTCCCTGATTAAATGCCTTATATGCTAAAAAAATAAGCAATGCTGCGGCAATAGCAATAACAATAAAAGTCATCACAATACCCAGAGTACTCATACCTTTCTTAAACATCATAATCTCACATCATGCAGCAGCCTGGTCCACCACTATACCTGCAGTCTTCATAACCATCTTCAGGAGGGGCCTGCCATGCACCGCCATCACGTCTGCATTCATCTTCTGTCGTGCAATCGTTATTGGTACCTGGAACCATACAATTCCTACCGCTGTACTGCGAAGCAGTATCAGAAGCAGTGTTACCAAACATCTTGATCTTACCTGTAAAAATAAGAACAAGAACAATAAGTATGATTAGAGCCAGAACAGCTATAATTATTACCTTCAATGACATTCCCTGAGCTTTTTTATCCATGTTTAAAACCTCTTAACTTATCTTAATACAGCACGGTCTGTTATTATTCGGACCGCATTTAGTAAGGCCTGGCTGGAGTATATTTGCATCTGATCTAGCATCCGCCAACTGAGCACATGTCTGACCATCACCTGTTGGGCAGTAAGCGCAGTCTGTGGCTTGGCCGACTGGCTTTGCAAAATTATTGTACAAAATAAACAAAAGAACCATGAGTATAGTAATACCCAATGCAAGCTTGACAATAAGACCCACAGTCATTTCTGCTCTTGAACCCATTATCAAAACCTCATTCTGAAGGCCTCTGACCTGTTATAGGAACACAGCACCATGGCCCAGGGGAGGATTCCCTAGTTATACAATCAGTACCAAATCTGTGTATTGGACCATCACAGGTTCCTCCACCATCTGCATTAGCGATGCAATGCGCGCCAGGACCTTTTGACTCACAACTTGAAAGAGTGCCGCCAAATAATCTTATCTT
>JABMQF010000136.1 GCA_013203345.1 Candidatus Woesearchaeota archaeon | reverse complement strand
TTTTGGCAGGATACGTGCTACAATTGGACCTTCTTTCTATGCAACTCCTGATGATTCTATTCGTGATGGTGGTTCTGATTCCAGATCCCCTTCAAAGGATGTTGACGATTTACTTAGCCCTCGCGACACATCTTCTACGAATAGATATGATCCGCAGAAGTTGGTACTTCCAGTTATACCTTCAAATCATGATGTTGCTGTAACATATTTTAAAGCAGATAGAAAAGCTGCAGCTTATGGTCAGCAAGTCACGTTTACATATATTATTGAGAATAAGGGTAGTAGGCGTGTTGAGTTTGAATACGCTTTTGTTCCTGATACAACTTTTAGAGGTTTGAGGAGTCTTGTTCCTTTTTCACCTGATGTACATACATTAAATCTTGCAGCTGGTGAGAGTTACAAAAGTGTTGAAACCTTCGCGTATAGTTCATCTTACTCTCTATTCGTAAAACCTGGTATTGTTGTAGATCCTATGAATAAAATAACAGAGTTTGATGAGAGCAATAACAGAGCAGATGTCAAGCTAGCGTTATCCAGATTTGTGCCTAGTGCGACCCGTACTCCTGGATCTTCAACTTCTAGTGGGGATGGTTCAGTTCCTGATCCGTCTGCAAGTTCTCTACCTGACTTCACTATTGAAGTCGTTGAAAGTACTGAAGATTGGTTTGTTGGAGAAGAGGATTATTTCAAGGTCTATGTGCGTAATTCTGGCGCACCTGTTTCAGATCCTGTGAGTTTCACAATAGACTACGGTGATGGAACAGTAGAGACAAGAGCCATTGTGCTTTATGATTCTACTCAGTATGGTGCTATTCAGCTATGGTATGATTACACAGAAACTTCCTCGAGAAATATTGTTAATGTTGAGGTTGATCCTGATAATGATGTTAGAGAATCTGATGAACGTAACAATAGAGCATATACAAAGGTGAGAGTCAGTCCTTCTGATGCTGGAGACGGTTCTGATGATGGTTCTGATGATGGTTCTGATGATGGTTCTGATGATGGTTCTGATGACGGTTCTAATGGCGGTTCTGATGATGGTTCTGATCTTTTGAGTGCTTTTTTTACAGTCAGTCCTGCTACAGGAGACGCACCTATCAATGTAACTATTGATGGTTCTGGAAGCATAGGTGACATCACTCGTTATTCTTGGAGTGTTGTTGGTCCTGCTGGTTATTCGTATGCACAACTTGCTGTAGAGGGTGTTCCCGGAGTTCTTGAGCTAGAATTCTTGCAGGGTGGTGAGTACGCAGTAAGTCTCCTTGTAGGAGACAGCACAGGTAATGTAACTTCTTCATTGCTTACTTTTGAATATGGTGACAACTCTTCTGACGCGGGTTCTGGTGACGGCAGTGATGGAACTGGTGACGGCAGTGATGCTGGTGATAGTTCAGGAGATAGCTCTGACAGTGAAGCTCCAAGAATATCAAGCAGATCAGTGGATGTTTGGTCAACACATGCTACTATTTCCTGGCGCACAGATATTGATGCTGACTCAGAGGTGCGCTATGGTACTGATGATGATGATCTTGATGACGACGAATATGATAATGATCTTGTGGAAAGGCACGAGATCGATCTCGAGGACCTTGATCCTGAGACAAGGTATTATTATGAGATTGTCAGCTGTAATGATGAAGATGTCTGCTCCACGAGAGGTGTTTATCGTTTCACAACACTTCCTGATGGGTGGGATGATTCTGATGAGGATTCTGATGACGACGAAAATTATGTTGACAGGGATTTATTTGCTGAGTTCGGATCATATTTTGATGATGGTCCTGTAACTACAACATCTACATCTTTGACGACTGGTTCAGGAACAGTTGATGATATTGAAGTTATGTACTCTTCTACTAATTATATAGAGGTGGAAGAGGAGGTCTGCAGGTTCAGTTTCCTTTGGTGGTGCTTCTGGAAGGAATTTGTCACAAAGAAGATGATGGTTCCGAGCATAACTGGTGCAGTCGAATTTTTTGTTTAATTCTTTTTTTATTGTTTTATTAAGAAAGCTTTATAAATTCAATTATCTGTTACTTTCTTTATGTCTGATTTCATTGATGAAGGTAAAGCTGAACCTGCTTTCAGGTACAAATACAAGGGAGTTTTTGATTACGACAAACTGACTACTTTTCTTATCAAATGGCTTAAAAATCGTGGTTATGATATTAATGAGAAGAAGCACAAACATAAGATGTCTTGTCCGCACGGTTTTGAGATTGAAAGGGTTATAGAAGGTTGGAGAAAGATTGATGATTTTTTCCAATATGAAGTCAAAGTGAGTATGCACTTGTGGGATGCTCATGAGGTTGACGTGACCCGTAACGGAAAGAATGTAAAGATGTGGGACGCAAGAATTGAGATAACTATTGATATTCTTGTTGTTTGTGATTACCAAAATAGGTGGAGCAGCAGGCCTTTTTACAGCAAGCTACTCAAGTTCTATATTGGGTATGTGATAAAGAAAGAGATTATAGTTAAGCATATGGACCCTCTTTATTACAGGGTTTTAGGACTTGGCGGAGATATAAAAAAGATATTGGAGATGGAGACTGCGACGGTGTTCTGATGGTTGAGAAAAAGATACTTGTAGACGAGGAATCCCTTGATTATGAGGGTCTGTTCAACCTGTTCGAGCTTTATTCTATAATAGATGATTTCTTTAAGCTAAAGGGCTATGATAAGTTCGAGCCTCTCAATGAGGAGAGTGTTTATCCTGAGGGTAAGGATATTCACGTAATTCTAACACCTGTCAAGTGGCATACTGATTATGTTCAGAAGGTGTTGAAGATAGAGCTTATGATGCATGAGATCAAAGAGGTTGAGACAGAGATAGACAAGGTGAAGGTCAATATGAATAAAGGAAAGATTAAGATACTTTTCTCATGCTACTTGCATACTGACTGGGAAGGCCGTTGGGAAGGCAGGCCTGTGTATTATTTTATACGCTCAATATTCGACAAGTACATTTATAGGCAGCACACTCACAATTTTGAGATGGAAGTTATAGGAGATCTAAACGAGCTCCGCTCCAAGATGGGTTCATTCCTGAACCTCTACAGGTTCCGTAAGGCTGTGTAGAATTAGCTATGTGGATTATTCTCTGTGTGGATTATTTCTTGTTCTTCATATCTATCTTCCATATATATTTCTGGGATTTATAGACTGTGTAGATAAGACCCAGTGTTGAGAAGACCAGGACATAAGGAAGCGCAGAAGCGAGGTATGTCTTTCCGAATATTATTATTGCGGTATTCACCAGGATGAAGATTATCCTCACTTCAGTAGGGCCGATGCCCATGTAGCTTATCTTGAACTCATTTGTCGCTGCGAATGAAAGGAATGAGTTCACCATGAACGCGCCGAACAGTGATAGGATGAAGAACAGGATGTACTTGTAATGGTCTGGCAGGAGCAGTGAATACCCTATGAGTATTGAGCAGAGGAATATGTAATCAAGGAAGTGGTCCATGTAATATCCCCATTTTATTAGCCCTGTCTTCCTTCTTCTTCCGATTTCACCATCAAGAAGGTCTGTTATGTACTGGCAGGCAATCATAGCAGACACTGCCCAGAGCCAATTTATGTTATATTTTGCCAGGAAACTGAACACTATGATGAGCAGGCTCCAGAGTATTGTTGACATGGTGAGATGATATGTCTCCACGCGTCTTGGCACAAGAGGTACCAGCACATCCTTCAGTCGGTTCTCCACACTCCAAAGCACAGACTTCCCTTTCTTCTGATCACCCTTGAACACCATCACCCAGAACCAAGAATACGTGTTTAAATATTTTGTTGTTGTCAGACGGGTTTCATCAGCCAGCAAGACAACCCTGCCAAAAATTCCCTCATTCCCCGAAGGGGCCCACAAAATATCAATCCTTTATTGAAAAATATCAAGAAAAATGAAATCTCTTTCCCCCCTCTTTCCATAACTAATGACTTCAACCCACATTGCAGCCTTCGCCAGATATTAATATATTGCAATATTACCTGTTTCTGAGGTGGTGGAGAAGCGAAAATGAAGCAGATGATAATACTATGTGTTGCGGCACTGATGCTGGCAGGATGTACACAGGTGTATGTAGAGCAGGCAAAACCTGGGATACAACACGAGAAACCTGATTATACCCCTGAGCCAAATCCCTACCCTAAACTGACTCCAACAAAGGAGGTGTATGTTGTAGTGTCCAACTACATGAACAGGAATGTGCATATCACTATTTATGCAGATGGCAAAGAGATATTCCAGAAATTGCTCCGATGGTATGACTCAAAGGGGTATGAACCAGACTGCACAACTGCTCAGTGCGGGACACAGGATAGTGCCAGAGAAGGCTTCACAGTCAGGCTGCCGATGAAGGATGTCGAACTGATAATCCATGAAAACACATCAAACAGGTCTGAAAAGTTCATCATAGATTCTTACAGGACAGACATGGTGGATATCGCATTCAGAGAGGGTGTTTTCCGTGTCATACCCTTCATGGAAGTTCCAGGAGCAGGACACCAGAACCTGTTGATCACAGAAGAAACGTGTACAGCAGAGGACGGAAAGTGGCAATACTCCAACGGGCTCTACTACTGCTTCCATGAATACAGCGATGCAGGCAAGACATGCACCTGCTCTTCACAATGCGAAGGATTATGCAAAGCGGATCCGCGGACAGGAACAGGCACCTGCTCCAAGGACTCTGACATCAGAGGATGCTATGCTACAATAGAAGGATACAATGAAGGGAAAGGGCTTGCATGCATTGACTGAGACTATTGTGCAGCGCAGAAAAACAAAGAGTCTTTTGCCCGACCCAGCAAGCAAAACAACCCCGCCTAAAATTTCCTCATTCCCCGAAGGGGCCCATTCCCTATCAATCCCTTATTGAAAAATATCAAGAACAGTCCCCTGCAAAACAATTCCTTCTGCCTGATGACTGTTCAGAAGTGTTGTGGTGGAAGATGGGCCTTTATTTCCTTTCAGTCATCTCATCAGGGAATAGTTCAAAATATGGTTGGCCTGATACTTGGATGATTTCGTAATCATGTATGTGCTCCCCTAATCCTTCCATGAATTCTTCCTCGAATCTTTTTAGTTCTGTTATGTCTTTCATTATCAGCACAGCACCCACATTCCAGCTTTCCAAATATTTCAGCACGCCAGTGCATCTAGGATGAGACATAAGATTATTGATTATTGCGTTCAGCTTGGACCTGTCAAATACTTGTAGGATTATCAGATATCCTGTGAACCCTAAAAGATAAGGATTGATATTCGCGAAAAAGCAAGTTATTATTCTGTTTTTTATGAGGTTTGTCATTCTATACTTGACAGTATCTTTTGATATTCCTATTTTAGCACCAATATCTGTAAGAGATATTTTAGAATCATTTGAGATGGTCTTCAATAGTTGCAGGTCTTTTTCATCAAATTCCTTATTAGACAGAACTGCTTTTCCTCTTTGCGCAACAAGGAGTTTCTGGAATGAGGGGTCATTCCGTTTGCATGTTTTTGTAATGCCTGTCTCAACACCTGTGTAATTTGGAGACCCTGAGAAGTACCAGTCCTCAGCAGTCAACACATCTATCTTTGTGATTCCCTCAACTGATGTTACTTCTGTGAATATCTTATCAAAATGAGTTTCGTCTTTTGCATACACTCGGATCAGGAAATCCCATCTTCCTGCAGAGAGTGTTATTACCTGGTTCACGAAACTTGTCTTCATCAGATGCTGGGCGTATTCCTCTTTTTTCCTGACAGTCATCTTTGTCTTGATCCCTATACTGAACATCCTGTACCCGAGTTTGTGGATGCTTATCAGCGTTGAGTAGCCATTGATCATGCCGGATCTCTCCAGGTTATTGATCCTGTTTAGTATGCTGCTCTTCGAGAGCCTTGTCATCTTCTGCAGTGTAGGGAGTGTTGTGCGTGCATTCTCTACCAATGCCTGAAGGATGGTCAGGTCTTTCCTGTCTAGCCTGATCTCCTTTTTCTCCTTTGGTATCAGCACTACCCAGCCTGTAGGTGTTTCCTCTATCATAATCGAATAAAAGCGTAAGTTATATTTAATTATTTCGCTTTTATACTAAATAATGATAAGAATTAACTTATATTAGATTAAACATATATTAGTTTGGTGGTAATAATGCAAGATAGATTAGAAGACGGATTGGAAGATGCCTTGACAAAGCTTCTGACCAGCATAAGGTTCAAAGGTAATATCGGCGGTTCTGTGACTGGCCAAACTTTTGGAAGGGGCGGAACTGGAAAAGAAATCCAATACAAACCAGAAGGGTATGAACCGAATATCAGCGGTTCAGTGACTGGCATGGCTTTTGGAAGGGGCGGAACTGGAAAAGAAATAGGCTATGTAGTTATTGGAGATTATTGTCCAAGTCGTTCTTGAAGTGATTATGAAAATGAACAATGCAGTGTATAGGGATTTTGCCGATTTCCAGCTTGAGATAGTCAATTCGCTCTTAGCAGGGAGGGAACCAGAAGATATAGCTCGCCATGCTCGAGAAGCGATAAAGGTTGTCTATGGCCATCCAATCCCAAATGGTGCTGAGCTTGCGATGAATGTAAATGAGGAATGCAACCTGCGATGTGCTCATTGCTATTATGCCAGCACCCACGATAAGGCCCTTGAGCAGAAAAAAGGCCTGTTGAGCATGGAAGAATGGCAGAGCATAATTGATTCCTCACTCGCTGCAGGGTTCAAGCAATTCTCAATTATCGGCAAAGAGCCGTTACTTTCACCGAAAATCACTCAGGGCATATTGCAGAGGGTAGAGGAGAGAAAAGCGGAATATCCTGGTGTCATCTACGAGATGATAACCAACGGAACTCTGGTGAAGGACAATATTCACTGGCTAAAGGAGCTTGACTTTAATTTCCTGAGCATAAGCTTCGATGGTTATGAGAAAGACCACGATAAAGTAAGAGGGCAAGGCTCTTATCGCAGGTCAAAAGAAGGTCTGGCCTTTTTGCGCTCTGAAGGAGTCAAGAACCTTTCAGTCACCAATACTGTGATGCCTCATAATGTCTCTTCTCTTGAAAGGATGATGTACGACCTCCATGATGCAGGCGCAGAGTATTTCAGTATAGGGTTCTGTTTTCCGACAGACTATAACACTGCAAGTTGCGTAGTTGATTCAATGGACGTTTTTCTTGAAGCGCTTGAGCAGCTTTCAGACCCTCCGCAAGGTGTCGACATCTCTGTTAACCTCAGTTTTTACGAGACACCTGGCCTGACAGGAAAAGTGATGAAGATGCTTGAGTCGGGAAAACATCAGTTCGCAGTCACACAAGATCTTGCACCTTCACTTATTATCCCCTTACGTGAATCGCCGAGAATCGCTATCCAGCTCAACATTCTGCCTGTCATGTATTACAGTGGTTTTAGGTTGGACTGCACAGGGTATGCGATGGACTTCTGCACCGACCTACAAAAGCCTGAACAAAGAAAAGGATTTGGCAATGTCAGGGACACAAGCATCCAGGAATTATGGAAGTATGCTCGTGAGCAGCTCTGGACCAATCACACAGAAGAGTTCTACAGGACATTGGCAGATGCAGTTAGAAAATAGCATTGAATCAAGCGCAGTCCTTAGAGGAGAAAGAACACTCCTGATTGAGCCAAGTATGAATCACCTCGACGAATTATATGATCTTCTGCGTGATCCAGATGTGCTTCTGCCTAATCATGGCCTTCCCTATCCTTGCAGCAAGGATGAATTAGGGTACGAGTTACAGAAATTTAAGAAACAGGAAGAGTCAGGTGAAAGTATAGGTTTCTGCATATATGAAACGTCGCTAGAGCATGTGATTGGGACCATTGGTTTCAATGAAATAGATTCTGAGAACAATACTGCTGCGATAGGATCTTGGTTAGGGAAACAATACTGGAGAAAAGGATACGCGACAGAAAGCCTCAGATTAATGCTTGACTTAGGTTTCACTCACCTTCAACTTGAACAGATATATGCTAAGGTGCTTTCAACCAACGTGGCTTCAATGCGGCTTTTGGAAAGATTAGGTTTTCAAAAAGAAGGTGTGTTCAGGCGGCAAGTGTTTAGAGATTGCACGTTCCATGATATTTTAGTATATGGATTGTTGAAATGTGAGTATTCACAAGTATTTCTATGAGTGATAACTCTCCTTTTTCCACTCCCACAATCAGCGTCGTAAACAACATACTTTATAGAGCGGTCAATTATTAATGAATAAACGTCTGGTTTCTTCTACCTGTCTTAACACATACCTTTCATAATTTCATCGCATTTCTTACGGTTATCCTGGATATCTCGTTCGTTGAGCCTTTCTATGAAGTCAAGCAGATGTGAATTGAAATGTTCGGCTGTTGTTATCAGTTGTTCGACATCTCCTCCCTTTATCTTGAAATCAACATAGTATTGTTTATCTACCCGTTCTTTCTTGGCAAAAGATATCTGTTCATTGTCCTGCCCGAACAGCAGTTTCAACAGGATTATTGCTGCAGAATGATTCTCGCATTTGATACCTATACTGAACAATAATGCGGTCAACATGTGGTACATGGAATAATATGCCATGGACACAGATTCTTCATAGTGCTGTGCATCCAGAAGAATTTTTGAAGATTGGTGGTAGCTTTCAGACTTCTTGATATATGCCTTTTTGATGTTCTCGCTAGGCTCGACCAGTTCGAGCTTACCTTCTTTAGCGAGTTTAACCAAAAAAACTGATTGCTTCATAGAATCTCTCCACCCCTTTCAGTATCACATGGTTCTTCCAAATCTCCTTTGTCAAAGGATTGTCAGGATCAAGAGATCCTATCTTAACACTCATCCTTGAGTCTGTCTTTTCTACTTTTTTTTTCAGTTCCCTGCTATCAGTCTCTATGTAGAGGTCGATATCGCTTTCCTTCTTTGCCCTGCTCTTTGCATACGAGCCGAACATCACAGCCAAAGTGATACTCTTGTCTTCTTGGATACTCTTCACGACTCGCCTCAATGTCGGGTATTCTTTCAGGGTATCGACAATCCTCTGATGTTCTGCCATATAGATATATTGTTTAGCTTCAGATGTTTTCTTCAGGAAGAACACTTTATTCCTCCCCTCTTGCCTGAAATCAACGACATTTAGCTTCAGCAAATTAGCCATCTTACGGGATATAAGGGGATGGTTTGTGTTAAGCTCCTTGGCAAGGCTTCTGACATGATGCTCTTTTTTCAGAAGACTTGATACAACAGCCAAAGTGGAATGTTTTTGTTCCATATGGTTCAAAAATGTTCCACTAGTACTTAAATGTTTCTATTTTATAGAAACAGCCCATTCCATAAGTGTTGTTCATTTATGGAAAAAACTCCTTGTCTAAACTCTTCCATTACCACGAACCCAGAAAGCAAAACCACTCCTCCAACCAACAAAAAACTTTCCTGCCTAAACTTCCCCATTCCCCGAAGGGGCTCCATCGCATATCAATACATTATTAAGAAATCACAAAAAGTTAACACATTCCTTCCTTTTTACAATACCTGCCAAGAAAACTTTATATACACCCAGAATTCCCTCTTTTTTACCCAATGTGGGGGTTGCAGAGTGGTCAAATGCGCAGGACTTAAGTGCGCTTAAGTGCAGAGCTTCGGCGATGATGAGCGTTGAGCCATCCTGTCTCTTAGTGGGTTCATGGGTTCAAACCCCATCCCCCACATTTTTTTTATTCAAGCCCGAGTAGCTGTTTCTTCTTCAAGCGAAGTTCAGTGATCTGGTTTCGGAAATCTTCTTTCCGTTTCCTGTTTTCGACAAGCTCGTCATACAGTTCTTTGTTTTTGTCTATCGCCTGTCTGTACAATACATTGGTGTCACGTATCTCCTGCTTAACCTTGTCAAGCTCATTGACATCTATACTTCTCACTGGATGAATCTTCCTGTGCTCCATTATGTCTGCAGGGTTAAGTTTCCCTTCCTGTAAAAGTTTCTTTTCCTCTTCTGTTAATACGATTCCCATAAGTATCACCTTTTTCCCCCAGCGATTCTGTTGTTTTTAAATCTTACCAGAAAATCGTAAGTAATAAGTCAATACTACTTGCTGTCTGCGCCACCGTTGCCGCCTAGCGAGCCTAATACCCTAACTGAAAAAACTTAACGCAGTTGGGCGACCACAACAAAAACCACTGTAGTGCGAGCGCGGCATTGGTACAGCGCAGGCAGCCAAGCAAACCAAGAAGTCAGTCATTGTAAACCACGCACCAGCTTGATGATTTTTATTTTCCCTATTAAGAATAGATAATAGAAAAACCCCTTCGGGGAAAGTTTTGAGCTTTGCTCGAAACCCTGTCAAATTTTCGATTTGGCAATGTTCGAAATTTAGTCCAAAATTTTCTTTGCCAAACTGAATAAGCATCTTTGCAAAGACTGGATTAGCACACCTTAATTGGCAGACCCACTAACTTATCACATAAAGAAAATCCAAAATAATAAATACCAACTGCAGATATCCTGAATCATGAACGTCATCTTACTCGGCTGCGGTGCCCAAGGAAAGGCTGCTTTGTTTGATATATTGAAGAACAAGAGCATAAAGAATGTGACTGTCGTAGAGAATAATTCTGACAGTGTCGCGGATTTTATCAGAACCTTGGATGATCTGCGCATAGATTTGCGAAGCGCTGATGCGAATGACGCGCAGGAGCTACTTGAATTATTCACGGGTGCTGATATCATAATAGATCTTCTGCCGACTATATTCCGTAAGCACATAGCAGATATTGCTATAGAGGCTGGTGTGAATCTTGTTAACACTTCTTTTCAGAATCATGTCGAGTCATGTCATAATCAGGCAGTCTCAAAGAATGTGCTTATAATGCCTGAGTCAGGTCTTGATCCTGGGATTGATCTTATACTTGCTGGAAAGGGTTTGCGTGATTTTGATGAGGTCGATTCTTTCTCTTCTTCCTGCGGTGGCTTCCCTGTGTGGGAAGCGTGTGATAATCCTTTGAATTACAAGGTGAGCTGGATCTTTGAAGGTGTGCTGAGCTCTTACAAGAGGCCTGGCGACCTAATCATTGACAGCAGAGTCGTCGATATCCCTGGTGATAAGATATTCGAACATAGCAAAGAGATATCTGTCAAGGGAGTGGGCAAACTTGATATGTATCCTAACGGACGTGCATCAACATACGCACGCCTTCTCGGCATAGAGGGTGTAAAGAACATGGGCAGGTATACATTGAGATGGCCAGGTCATGCTGCTTTCTGGAACAAGATGGTCTTGCTCGGCCTGCTTGATGATGATCCTATTCTTGGGATAAGTCCAAGGCAGTACATTGCAAAGGTGCTTGAGCCAAGGTTGCAGTACAAGGATGGAGAGCAGGATATGGTCGTCTTGAGAAATGAGATATCAGGCATTAAGGATGGCAAGCCGAAGAGATTGGTTCAGCAGCTCATCGACCGCCGTGACCTCAAAACAGGCTTCATGGCTATGAACAGGACAGTGGGTTTCACAGCGAGTATCATAGCTCAGATGGTGCTTGATGGGAGGATATCTGGAAAGGGGGTCATGAACCCGGGAAAGGACATTCCTTATGATGATTTCATACAAGAGCTTAAGAAACGAGATATATTTGTCGAAGAGTGGTTTGAGTGACCTGAGTTTGTTGAATTATTGATTATAGCAAAAGCATAACCGTCGTTGCCCTTCGCGTAGCGCCTTCCACTAACACAGCGCAACGCGGGAGGGGGAGGCCCCCACAAGGGTCTTGTTCCTTAATCCCGCCACCCAGTCCCATCTCGCTTCGCTCGATGGAACGCTGTAACCTCGTGTGGCTGAGCGAGCTTTGCGAGCGAATGCCGCACCCACGTGTCAACGGAGTGAGCCGTTGGGGGACACCGCGTCTTCAACTAAAACTTAACAGCGCGGAGCCTGGCAACGCACAGAGGTTTGCGAAGCAAACCGGCGTAGGGTATGCTTTTGCGTCTGTTAACCTTTTCAAAGAATTCAATAAACTCTCTTGATCATTCTTCAATTATAACTACTTTCTCTTTCTTTTCTGTCTTCTTTTTGACTGGCTTGTATTTTAGCCATATCATCACATAGTTGCGCAATGATGGCCAGAACATAACATACTGTAGAACTACTCTTAAGACGTTTCTCCCTCTTGCCATACTATATATCTTGTTTCTCATCCTTTTTAAAGTTTTTTCAGTCTTTTTATATCATTTAAGTAGTTCATGCATGATATGTTTTTTATAGGGCCTTTGCTTACATACCTCATATGCCTCTTGAGGATAAGCTTAAGGATGTATTGACTGGTCTGGGTGCAGCTGCTGCTGCTGCAGTTGCCGTAGGCGTCGTCTACTGCTCTTTTATCGCCCCTGTGATCGACAGTTATGAGGAGGGTGTCTTGCAGGAGTGTATTGAGGTGTATGAGCGCAGGTATCCTGACATGGATGCAAAGATGCGGCGCTATGTTGAGCGTGTCTGCAACAAATAAGATTTTTAAGTCTCTCAAAAAATTTAAATACATCTTCTCTTCTGTTTTATTTATGGCTAAAAAGAGAGTTTTGATTATTGAGGATGAGGTGAACATCGCGACTGCTCAGAAGATGATTCTGGGTGATGAGTTCGATGTCTCTGTTGCTTATGACGGTGAGTCTGGATTGGACAAGCTTCGTGAAATAATGCCTGATCTTGTGGTTCTTGACTTGATGCTTCCCAATAGGGGCGGGTATGATGTTTGTTTTAGTATGCGTCAGGATGATGCTCTTAAGGATGTGAAAGTTTTGATGGTCACTGCGTTGACGCAGAATATTGATAAAGATAAAGGAGTGATGGTAGGTACTGACGCTTATCTTACAAAGCCGTTCGAGCCTGAGCAACTGCTCTGTGCTGTGAGGAATCTGCTGTCATGACTTTTATAGATCTACTACATGGTTTTTTCGCTTTTCTTGGAACTCCTAGTGGCGAATTGCTTAAGACAGCTGTTGAGCTTATTTTTTTCACAATAGTTCTTTACATGATTGTGTCTGAGTGGACGCGGAGCAGGAATCGTGAGCATCGTTTCCTGATAATAGCTTTCTCTGCATTGGTTTTGGGTAAGATTGTCTCTGTTTATTTTTTATCTTCTTTTGTTTTCACAGAAGCGCCGCTTCATTTCTGGCTCCTGCGCACCTTCGGCTCTGTGCTTGATATCAGCGCTTTGTTCCTTGTAGCAAATGCTTTTGTGTACCCTATTTTGATTCGCAGCAGAACAGATACTAAAAGGTTTATGGCGGAGAGATTCCTTTTGCTCGGCGCTATCACTGCAGTGTTATCGTTTGTTATGTTCGCCGTGATTGGTTTGTCATCTGCGCGTGTGTTCTGGATTGATATTGGAATATTACTTGGTCAGATTGTTCTCATGTTTTATTACTCAAGTTTTATTGTTAAAAGTGGATTTAACATTTCGTACCGTTTGAATCTTGTGATTGCTTTTATTGTATTCACTGTTTCCCCTTTTATCTGCTTGGTGAATATAATGTTCTTCTCTGGATCGAATCTTTCTCTTGTTGTTGCTTCGTATCCGTTCCCTTTTGTATCTGTTATGCTTTTCACTCAGGTGATTTATTTGAAGCTTGTTGACAAGGCGAATTTGCGCAATCAGCTTCGCGTATCACAAGAGCGCTATGCTCATGAGCGCGAGGTTTCTAAATTGAAGGATGAGTTCATCTCGACTGTTTCGCATGAGTTGAAGACGCCTATTACTTCTATGAAGCTTTACACAGGACTTCTGCGTGATGGTCGTTTTGGCTCTTTGCGCAATAAGCAAAAGGATGCATTGGGTGTTGTTAGTGAGGAAGCTGAGAGGCTGAACAATCTTATAACTGATCTGCTTGACCTTTCGCGTCTTGAGTCGGGTAAGTCTCGCATTGACTTGTCTGAGTTTGATCTTCGTGAGCTTGTGAATGATAAGTTGTATGTGAGCATGGCAAAGCGTAAAGGGATTAGTGTCAAAATTGATGTTCCCCGAAGTTTCGTGGTCACTGCTGACAGGAATAAGATGAAGCAGATCTTTGTCAATCTGTTCGGAAATGCGATGAAGTTCACCCCTGAAAAAGGTCGTATCACAATATCTGCTCGCAGTCTGGAGACTGGTTGGGATTTTTGTGTTTCAGACAATGGTAAGGGTATTGAGAAGGATAAGATTTCAAGATTGTTCGACAAGTTTTACCAGGCAGATCATTACATGACGCGTGAGAAAGGTGGTGTCGGTCTTGGTTTATCTATAGTGAAGGGTATTGTGGAACTGCACAAGGGTAAGATTAATGTCTCATCAGAGCTTGGCAAGGGTACGAGGATATGTATTGTATTTCCCAGGTTAAACAGGTATTAATAGAATGATACTAAATTTAATCACCACATAGTGGTTAAAAAACATAAAACTTATAAACAGAATTCTACCACCATACCATTTAAGAACAAAATTCACTTTATAGCCCTTATTGGCTGTGAACTTCACAGGTGTAAGAAATGAGAGATTACCCGATGGAACCTTGGATGATTGATGAAATCAATAAGCAACGCAGAGAATATGATAGGGGGAATGAAATGCCTCAGCCACAACTGCCCATACCGGGTTCTGAATATCCTTATGATGAACCTTGTAAGAACGATGAGGGCTGTGGTGATGATGATCGCAGTGTTATAATCATCGACCTTTGAGTTGTTCTCGGTAGAATTGCTCAAACAAATCGTTTTTGCCGGGTAATTTATCAAACGAATTAATTATGTTTGTCGTTGCAATATCTGTTGCCATGTTTAGTGCTTGATTCTCGACAGTTCCAATTATCTTTGCTTGTTCATATTTATGGAATATGTACACCAAAGGAAATTCACTAAATAAGTTCAGTATTTCCATGGCAATTCGCGGCACTTCTTCATCTGATTTTCGAATATCTTCTAATTGTTGGTCGGTATATGGTTTTTCTGTGAATATGTATATTTTAGGTCTGTTGTTAAGTAACAGGTAGTGGTTGCCGACTTGTTGCTCGATAAGACCTGTTCGCAAATGTCTGCTCTTGTTTTCTATGTTTATTGCAGAGCCTTGTGTTGGTGCTATTTTCACTTCTGTGATTGATGCGTCGACAGTAGAATATGTAACATTCGCTTCAAGGTCTCCTTCTGTTGTAAGTTTCACTGGTAGACTATGGAGTATTTCTCGAACTTCATTAGAATACATGGGTGATGGGGGATGTATTCCTTTGTCTTCTTCTCGTATTAGATCTTCGCATATGTGGCCTACTATTTTGAACTTGTCACGAAAATGTCTTCTGTGAACTGATACTTTATTGTTTCTGAATAATTTGATTATTCCAGGTTTCTGACTGAGAACACTATAAGCAGTATTATTGGGATCCAGATGTGTTATTGTTTCACCTATTTCAGGAAATACTTCTATTTCTTCAATTCTTCCCCTGTTTGTTGAGTAGTATACTAGAATTCTGTTACCTGTTGTCTTTATTTCTTGCAGCGTGTCTGTTGTGCTCTTCATTGCTTGTTCAGCTAAGAAAGTGTCGTATGTTTCTTCTCGGTCCTCTCCGACAAGTCTAAATTCTGTTATTTCTGCCTCTTCTGTTTCACTTTTTTTGGTTATGTTTGAGTAGTTGATTATGAAATTGATGTCACTCATACTGAACTCCTTGCAGTGTCCTCTGTCTTTTGGTTTTACTTGGTTTTTTTCAAGCAACTCATCTATGTTTAGGATTTCGTCGTCACCTACTGGCGATATCTCAACTTCAAGATCTGTATGGGTGCCTTTTCTTACTTTTGCAGAAGGTCGACAACTTATGGTGATTAGTCTGTCCAGTCCGATTGTTTTTATTGCTTCTTCAACATAAGCTATGTTGTCAGAAACATATAATATTTCTTCATCACTTTTTGAGAAATCAGGGGTTACGCTTGGCATTTCTGCTAATTGTTTTTGTTCTTCTGTAGCAGAATACTCTGTTTCTACTGCTTCAGATAATTTAGATTCTACTGCAGAATCTCTTTTTTCTTCTAATTCTGCTACTTTCCTCATTAGTTCTATGGCTTGCTTACTTATTGACAAAATACCACCTGTAAATATGTTGTAGTTCTACTATATAAAGCTTTCGCTTATTTATCACTATGAAGTGACGAAAAAAACAATATCAACTACTACGGCCCTTAAAGCCTCTATATCCCTAAAAGAAACCTTTAAATAAGAAATAAAAATCAATTCCACAAACGGGGGTCCACACATTCCCTTTATAAATGACGTTCATGCCTCCTTGGCTTAGCCTGGTACAACTGGTTACATGTCAGAGCATGTCTGCTCTGAGCACATCCAGCAAGCTGGATGCTCGGTTGGCATGCAAGGTTAAGGACTGTTTCGTTTGGCTCAACAGTCCGAACAAAAGAAATGTTTTCAATGCCTCCTTGGCTTAGCCTGGTACAACTGGTTACGCTCGGTTGGCACGCAAGGTTAAGGACTGTTTCGTTTGGCTCAACAGTCCGAACAGAAGAAATTGTTTTATTGCCTCCTTGGCTTAGTCGTATAGCGCGTGCTTGGTAAGCACGAGGTCCCGAGTTCAAATCTCGGAGGAGGCTTATTATCCTCAGGATTAAAAGCCGCTTTTTGCGGTCTGTTTCTTTGATGTTTAAGATTAAGATAATCTCTGGGTTATATAACTTTATCTCGTTAAGAGGTATTTATAAAAGACAATTTTAACAAGTTTTTAATAATTTAATTATAAATGGCATATTATGGTTACAATTAAATTTACTATGGATGATATGATGGGTCCGGTGGTATATTTGACCATATTCAATAAAAAATTTGCACTATGTTCTTGTCATAGGAAAACAGAGAGAAGTATGTGGTTTTTTGGTTTAGAAAAATATTTGTGCAGCAGGTGTTTAGGAATATTATTGGGTGGGTTAATAGCATCTTTTATTCATTTTTACGGACTCCATTTTTCATTACTATTTTCATTAGTATTAACGATTCCATTGTTTATAGATGGGTTTTCACAATCTTTAGGATACAGAGAAAGTAATAATTCCCTTAGAATAATAACGGGGATATTATTTGGATTGGCTATTAATTATGTGGGTGTTATTTTATAATGGGAGATACAACAAATGTGTGTTGTGTTTGTGGAGGTATTATAATCGGCTTCACTTGGTTAATAGCAGATTATGAATCGTTCATATCATTTTGTGTTATTACTATGATAATATATGCAATAGTTAACAACACGAATAAGAAAAAAGATGCTGAAAGATATAAACATAAAGTTAGAGAGGATGGTCATAAATATTCAGAATCTAAAAAAGAACCTGATAGTAGACGTTTTTCTTTAGATAATTATGAAAAAATAACAAAAACACACATTATCAAAGAAAAATTTCCAAGTAAAAAAAACTTCAAAGAAGGAAAAAAGTCTACAGCTAAAAAAGAAGAGCTTGATGATTTTTTCAGATATTTAAATAATAAAAGGTGGTTGAAGAAAGATGATTATGATGTCGGACCTTATTTGAGTGATCGAAATTTTGAGCTATTTGCTTCGATAATAAGCAATACCACTTCAACTTTGGATATTATGACAAATGTATTCGATGGTAAATTGCTATCTGAAATGCTATGGCCTATACGTAATAGTGGTGCGACGGTAAGGATTATTACGAGAAGAATTCGTAATGAAGAATATATTAAGAAATTTATGAAAGATTATTCTAATATTAGCTGCGCGTATAGACGAAATAATAGGATTCATGCAAAAATACTTTTAAGAGATTCTAGGCTTATGATTGTAGGGTCCTCAAACTTGTCAGATGCTTCTGCAAGTAAAACGGGTTTTTTTTATGATGCGAATTTTGTAACTAAGGAAACTTCGTCTATACATTTAGCTCAAAAAGTATTTGATTCGGTGGATGAAGTTTCTGACAAAACAAAATCTCATGTGAATACCAACTTTATTTATAGTAGAGAGGGTGTGGATTATTTACCATTATGCTTAAAAGAATACTTCGAAAAAGAAAAAAAGGCAATAACGATTGTTATGAGTTCTGGATTGATTGACAGACAAGTTTTAGATAGAATTAGTGAATGGAATTCATTAACTAAAATTAATCTCATAGTTGGAGATAATTGGCCTACGAATGAATTGAGTGAAGATAAAATTATAACTTTTAAAAAATTATTTGAAATATCTAATAATCCCAAAACCAACATAAGAGTCCTTCCAAAACGTAAGAACATTCATGCAAAATTGTATTTGTTTGAGGAGCAAAAAATCGCAGTGTTTTCTTCACAAAACTTGACAATAAATTCCTGGCTTTCTCTTCTTGAGTCAGGGTATATATTAAGAAAAAAAGAGCATTTTGAGGAGATATTGAATGATATTAAACTTCTTCCAAAAAGCAAAATGGATCCTATAGAAGGAGAATTCACAGAAGTTGAAAAACCTGAATCAAGCTGGCAAGGCAGTTTAGCACAGAAAAAAATTAGTGTACCTTGGAATTTTGCAGAGATAGATGATGAGCAGAAAATGTATCCTCTTAAGTCCCATAAGTACTATAAATTGATGGTGGAGAATAAGATTAAAAAAACTAAACACTCTTATATGTCATATTCGAGTAATATTGAAAGGGAAGGGAAGAAAGTCGAGAAAAAGTCAAATGAGGAACTTCGTGAATTAAATTATCAGAAGTATGGAAAAGCATCAATAACGACTCTAAGAAAAAGGTTTAGATGAATTAATTGATTTTTATTCAAGACTAAACTCAGGTCTTATCCTATTTCTTATGAAGATGTAAAATGGAGCGGAATGAGATATATGGCAAAGGATACGCAAACAGTTATTCCAAAGCCCTGCAGAAGCTGGATTCTGCTGATATAAGCGAGACAAATAAAAGGCTTATACATCGCTTCCAGGAGAACTTATTCTCAATTGGCTGCAAGAATGCCCGAGTAGCTAAACTATCATCCCAGTTAAGAAGACTCTGCGAGCAGATGGATCATGACCTCTCTGAAGCCACAAAGACCAAAATACAGACAATGGTGGCATTGTTCAACCAAAAAGATGAACTCAGTGATGCTACAAAATCAGATTATAGGCGTTGCATCAAGCAGTTCTTCAAATGGTATGAAGAATATGATGAAAGGCTCAACAGCAATGATGAGGTTGAGAGGAAGAAGATACAGAGATTCTACAAGTACATTAGGGAAGATCTCAAAGTTGCCTACAAAGCAAAGGAAATCAATCCAAACACCATCCTGGCAAAGGATGATATTGATTTAGTTGTTGACAAGGGTTGCAAAACAATCAAAGAGAAGGCAATTCTGAAATTTCTCCATGAGACAGGTGTCCGGGCCGGAGAACTGCTCAACATCCGCGTCGGTGATATCAAGTTCAAGCAGTCTTCAGCAATGGTGACAGTCAATGGAAAGACAGGTATGCGTAGCGTTCCGATTGTGGGATCTATTCAGTACATTGTGGGTTGGCTGGAGATTCATCCTTCCAAGGATAACAAAGAATCATTTCTCTGGATTGGTGAGAATCGTCAGTACAAAAATCTACCTCTAAAACACAGGGGAACACAAAAGCTCATAGACAGATGCTTTGAAAAAGCCGATGTAAAAAAGAAACATAACATGCATTGGTTTCGTCATTCACGCGCCACTTTATTGGCTCCAAAACTGCCAGAAGCCTTATTATGCAAATACATGGGATGGACACTCGGCAGCGATCAGGTAAAGACCTATGTTCACCTTTGCACAGAGCAACTTGAAGATGCCTACCTAATAATGAATGGAATCAAGCCAGAAGAAGATCAAGTAAAAGAAGCAAAGAAGTGCTCATGTTGCGGAGCAACTAATGACTCAATCGCAAGATATTGCTATGTCTGCGGAAGACCGATGGATGTTGACATAGCAATCCAGGATCAGGAACTTGTCAAGACTGAAACAGACAAGACAATATCACTGATGATGCAAATAGCACAAGATCCTGAGAAGCTGGAAGCGTTCAATAGGTTTAAACAAGGCATGTAGAATATTTCTTCTATAACTTGTTGGTTTTCGTCGGTTGCAAGACTTGTGCTTTACAGATGATTCGAGTGATGGAAGTCTCTAACTCAGTGGCGAAGCAGATTGGTAGAACAACGCATCACACTATAAGCATTCAATAAGAATTCCAAACTTTGATTCGATTTGTTCTTTGAATTTTGGGAACACAAATGCTCTATCATTAGATAATAAAGCAATGTTTTCAGATGTATGTATCTTCACGCACTCGGCCAATATTTTTCTATCATTATCTTCTGGCATGAAAGGCTTGTCTGTTCCATACCCAGTCTTCCATGATTTTTCATCATCATGTGTAAGGGTAGAGATAGTATCGGTATAGAACATAGTGACTGCATCAAGCTCACTCTGCAAACATGTGACTGGTATTGTTATGATTCTGGTTCTTAATTTTTCTAATGGTTTGACTAACAGTTGATTTAAAGCCATTCTGCTTCGGATAC
>JABMQF010000135.1 GCA_013203345.1 Candidatus Woesearchaeota archaeon | reverse complement strand
CGGCCGCTTTAAGATCATAATATATGCGGTAAAGCCTTCAAGAAATATCATTTTCGCCTTCCTTGATCTTGACTAGAAATCTAAGCTTCTGCTCAAAACGTGGTGGATAATTAAGACCCTTACGCTTGACTACGTGCATAAACCCAGCATAGCACATTCACCAAATTCATGCAAGAGTACCAGACGTAAGTTAACCTTTTTGCCTGGAAAAGCAAACAGATGGATATAGGCAGCCCAGCATTGAGGAGAAGTCCAAAAACTGCCTATTTTTCCAGCTCTTCCTTGACGGTAAACCCGACCTTTGCCTGGGTATTACGGCATTCCTGGTATCTAATTCCCTCCAGCTTTTAAAATAGGCCCAGATACCATGTTGATAATGGTCCCTACATTCTCTTTCTAAATATAGGCTTTCACAATGGCTTTATGGAGTGGCTAAATCTTTCCAACCCTGTAATTTATACATCTTTACTTCATCTTCACAGTCTTTCTTTGTACCAAACTCCACTTTTGGAAAAGCCAGATAGTAATACTTGTGATCAAACTTACAGGTAATGGATGACGGAGTTTTAGGTTCCGTCCACGCCGAATCCTCTATTTCTATTTCTAGACTTGGTGGGTAAAGTTCTGTTTCATGTTCCTTTCTTAGTGTTGTGTGTACGCCTTTACCCTTTACATGAATACTGATATCAAGAATTACCTTCATATTGAATATCCTCCTTTTCTGTCTATTTTTCAGACCATAATTTGAGCTTATTTCTTACTGTTCCAGACTGCCAGCTAAGCATATCCAATCTTGAATCCGACCCATAACATGAAACGCTCCTTTGTATACATAACGGGGTATTTGTCGGAGCTGCTTCTCGAAGAGCAGTCAGCGAAGGAAGAGCGGACTATACTCCAGTATATCTATCAGAACTTCCCCGCCTTTTTAAAGAAAATATTCTTCCTGTCGATGTAGCTTTGATTCAGGTCTCGCCGCCTGATGAGCATGGATTCTTGAGCCATGGAATTTCTGTTGACTATACCAAGGCAGCTACTCAGGCAGCAGGAACTGTTGTAGCTGAAGTCAATAAACAGATGCCAAGAACCTTTGGGGCTTCTTTTATTCATATTTCTCAAATTGATTATTTTGTTGAAACAGACAGACCATTAATTGAAATTGCCCCTTCTGCAATTTCTGATGAAGAAAAGATAATTGGAAACAATGTTGCCTCTCTGGTTCCAAATAAAGCAAATCTCCAACTTGGGATAGGCTCTATTCCAGATGCAGTATTAAAATTCTTGCGCAATAAGCGGGATATTGGAATTTATTCAGAAATGTTTTCTGATGGAGTTGTCGATCTTTATGAAGCCGGTGTTCTCACCAGTAAATATGAAAACTTGCATCCTGGTAAATTCACCGCGAATTTTTTGATGGGAACTCGTAAATTATATGATTTTGTTCACAATAATCCAATGGTTGAAATGTACCCTGCTGATCACACTAATAATATTCTGTTTGCTGGACAGGTAAATAATCTTATTTCTATTAACTCTGCAGTACAAGTGGACTTGTTTGGACAAGTATGTGCTGATACTATGGGTTATCAACAATATTCCGGTGTAGGCGGACAAGTTGATTTTGTGAGAGCAGCAAGCATATCTCCGGGAGGTAAGTCGATTATCGCTCTTCCTTCAACTGCAAAGAATCATAGTATCTCAAGAATAGTCTCTAAACTAGATGAAGGGGCTTGTGTAACAACCTCCCGTAATGATGTTCATTATGTTGTTACTGAATTTGGGATTGCAGATCTTAGAGGTAAAACTGTTAAACAACGGGTTGAAGCTTTAATAGAAATTGCTCACCCTGACTTTAGACAAGAGCTTAAAAACGCGACTTTGGCTATTTTTGGCCTTGATAATTTCCTTTGAAGCATACCTTAAAGTACGCATTTCGGATTCTTTGAGGTCATGCATGAGCCTTTTTCACCCCCATAGGATTTTCCCGTCTTGGAACTTGTTCACAGGGACTGCTTTCACTAAGAAGGACTATTCATCAATCTATCATGTTTTTTGCTCACAATTAGGGGCGGAGGGCAATTTTTGTAAATTTTGAAACAAATCATTATCAGGCCTAAACTTCTGAAATGCAGGTTGCTTTATTGTTGTCAAAATTGTGTACGGCCTGACACCTATGCTTCTGGGATTCAACGCACAGTGCGGACTTCAAAATGAATG
>JABMQF010000134.1 GCA_013203345.1 Candidatus Woesearchaeota archaeon | reverse complement strand
GGCTATGATGACATTGGTCCGCATAACGTGACTGTCTGGGTGTGTGATGAAGCAGGACTTTGTGATTTCCAGGTCGTCAGGATTATGATCTTTGATTATCCTCAGCTTTCTGTTAATGGTACAAATCCTTATAAGGATATTCCGCACAATTATGCTTCTGTTGAGGATTTTTACAGATTGTCTGCTGAAGGCACAACATCTTATTACACTCCGCTTTTAGGTTATGTGTTTGAGGATTTTACAGAGCCTTTTGAATTCATGACTTCCCATCCCACTCAAGTTCTTGATCTTCCAATATCTGAGACAGGCAATGAACGTGATATTAGATACATCACAGATCATATATTCACAAGAGATAGTCTCTGTGATACTGAACCATGCCCCATCTCTAAACAGCATCTCATCAACATGTCCTTAACAAGTTTGAGCTTGCCTCCTAAGACGCACAACGTGACTGTGTTCCAGTGCCTTCCGCATAGAAATCCTTACAACATGAACATGTGGCCTTACAATGATGAAACAATCAATCCATATGAAGCAAGCCACATGTGCTGCTCTCCAGGAGCAGAATTCAATTACACGTTCACGATAAGTGAAGACTTCGAAGGCGGTGAGATTGCTGGCTTCCCTAATGAGTATGGTGAGCACCTAGACAGAATTGAAATAATCAACGCTGAAGGTGAAGTATTATGGAATGGTGGTGAGTGCGCAACATATTTTTTGAGTGCTCCAGGACCTGGTGATCCTCCTCCATGTATGCTTCCATTTGGAATTATAGAATTCAATGATTTTGTCAGAATCACCTTCTGGGATTCAAGCATAGTACCTGTTCCCCCAGGTGATTACATATTAACCCAACATGTTTCGACTGATAGGCTTCCATTCTACGACACACACCCCTATGGTGCATGGTTAGGCTTCGAGACAACATGCCACGGCGGAAACCCTATGTTAGGAACACTACATTCATTTGAAGCGTCTGATATTGATGATCCAATACTCGGCGACATAACAACAGTGTACGAAGGTACAAGTGAAGAATCAGCAGCAACAGCCTGGTGGAATGATGTTGTAAGAATGAACTATCAGCGTAGATGCAGCGAAAACAGAGGTAATATTTGCAGTGGCTTGGCTGCAAGAAGTTATGATAGCATCAGAAATTGTTTGGATATGAATGAGAGAGAGGAATTCGATCCAGATTTAGACCGAGAAATTATAGTACCTAAAGAATACTTTGGTGAAGTAGAATCCTGCCAAGGCCCAAACCCAACTCTGATAAATCCAATAGAATTAGTTGATCCTGTAAGTTCTTGTTCTGATGATTCTGATTGTCCTGATTATTACATGTGTGTTGAAGATAATTGTTATCCAAGAAGAGGTATGTTAGAGTGTCAGAACTTTGGCACAGGAGAAGGAGATATAACCAGTTTTGAAAAAGCATGGAACCTCCCAAGACTAAATGACAGAGCAACAGCAGCGACAGGCATCTGCAATCCCAACAAAGCATGCGGCAACTCACTCGAAGATTTCAACATAGACAACGAAGAAGGAGACCTGATACTATCCCACGCAACCTGCTACAACGGAGTATGCCAATTAGCCACAGAAAGCAGAAACTGTGAAGACTTAGACGGCCAGACAAGTGCTGATAATCCTACACCTTATTGTGTGCTTCCTGATGATTACACCATCAGTAGTTTTGATGAGGAATACTACCTAATGAGTCATAATTTTCACTGCATAAATGAAGGTGAAGCCACCTGTACTATAACTAGTATTAACGATCCTGATCAAAGCCAAGGTATGTGTGAAGCGTGCATGACAAGAGATCTTCCTGAACATCACGAAGGTATATGGACTGCGCGTGCTGACCAGCAGGCTTGCTGCGGTGATGATCCAGGAGAGGGTGGATTCCCTTATGATATTTCAGCGCTCAGCACAGAAAGCACAGGCGAATGGCAAAGAACAGAAAACATCTGTGACGACACCTTCCAAAAACCAGGCAGCGCATCATACTTTGGAATAGACAATGATTGCAACAACCTCGCCAACTGCGAAGACGACAGCTGCTACAACCCCTCCGGATCATCAACACCTTTCATCGGCCCCAATCAAGGTTACTGCTGCGACACAGACGACTCTATCTGCGTTGACACCTTCGAAAGCCACCTTTCAAATCCTGGTCTGGCAAGCTGCGTCGACACAGAATGTGTCTGCAATGACATATCAGGGGAAGATATATGCACATCAGAAGATCCTTGTCCGGTCCATTATTCTGCACTCACATCAGGTTTTACCACTTGTACCCCTTATTATGCAGGGGTGCAGAAGTATATTGAATTTATCAGCTGGCCAGCAGGAACCAGCACAATAAATATAAATGTGGACGCGCGAAGAAAGACAATGTCCGGAGAATTTTGCACCGGCGTACAAGTCTGCGTAGGTGAGAGATGCGTAGATATCGAAGAATTAAACGAAGAATTTGCTATCAACGAAGACGATGTTATAAACTTCAAAGCACTTTCGAGTGCTTATGATTGTCATCTGAACATGATGATTGTTTAACATAAGAACCAAAAAAATATTTGAAAAGTGTTGAAAAAGATTTAAACAGACAATTCAGAAAGCTACTTCATAAACATCAGCCTGGATGAGCTGGATGTCATCCCTTTCGAGAGCATCATCAACACAAGTCCACGAAGGGTTGGGATTCGCTCCACCCTCTGCCTGATAAAAATGCCTTATCATGGTCTCGTCCTCAGCAGAGGTGCTTCTCATCCTTCCCACAACAATACCAAGATCAACAGGATTATAATCCATATTGACTTCTGTAAGCCATACAGCACTACCATCAGTGTTGGTTGTTGGAACATAGTCACCTATACCCACAAATAAATTGTCCATGAAACTGTTATGAACCTCAACACGGCAGGACTCTCCTGCGGAATCAACAATAAGTTTAGCTATATATCTGTCAAACGGGAAAGTCAGTGTCTGCTCTGCTTCCTCTCCTGTATCATTGTTTGTAGCGAGTATTGTCACAGAACAATCCCCCCATTCTCCAGGACGAGTAAAACCATACCTATTCGAGGACAAATCACCATTAGGATAATCTGGAGGTCCTCTTATCCTATAATCCTCCATACCAGTGGCGAACCAGGAAGGTGTAACATCACGTATTGAATACTCCATGTTATCTCCAAAATTAACAACATTGAATACCCCGCCGAAACTACCTCCAAAATTATTTCCATCCAAATCCCAATCATCCAATATCCTCAAGGCATCCGGATCAATCATCTCCTCGTAATTAGTCTCAACCCCACCATCAACACTAAACCTTTCTCCGCCAATATCAGCACTGATTATTCCTTCGATTGTGAGTCCATCACCATCTTCCATTCCTGTCGTGTCAACATTTCCTGTTGCTGTTAGTCCTAGTCCGAGTATTTCATCTATTACTCTTTGTGTTTCATCATCAGAAGTATCTGTTGGTG
>JABMQF010000133.1 GCA_013203345.1 Candidatus Woesearchaeota archaeon | reverse complement strand
TTATCCGAATCGGACGCAAATCGGACGCAAATCGGACGCAAATCGGACGTGATGTTATTCAAGCACATAATATGTCCTCCGGGCTGTCTTGCCTTTTTCCTTTGTGTTCTTTTACCTTCATGGATATCTCCTGCCTCTTCTCTTTTTTGATGTCCGGACTTAATCTATACCGTGTACGCAATGCTTTTCCCTCCTTGACCAGTAAGTCAAGTTGGACTAATCCTGACAGGTCCATTCTTGCCTGCCTTTCCGCTATTTTGAATTCTTTTGAATACTCCTGCGAGGTCACAAACTCTTGTTCTTCTAAGTATTCCACCATTTTAAGTTGCCTCGGGTTTAACTTGTCTTTTATACCTCTCAAAAGGGTCCATCACAGCACTGTATAATGCAATCAAAACAGCATTCCTGTGATCATTTATTTTCGGCGGTTTCACTTTTACCTTAAGCGCGCCATAATCGCGCCATAATCGCGCCACTACTTTCTGGTATAACATAAACTTCTCCCTCTCCCTTTTTCTTCTATTAATCCAAGATTCAATAGCGACCTCATATCCCTAAGGGCTGTACGCATTGACACGCTGCAAAGTTCAACATATTCTTTCCTCGATATTGACCCTTTTTCCTTAACATACTCAAGCGCTTTTTTCTGACGTTTGTTCAACTCCACCGCTTTTTCCTCCTCAAACTTTTCTTTAGTTGAAAATACAGTGACGCTAAAGCTGTATTCATCAGCATCAATTTCCGGTTTTTCTGGCTTTAGAGGATGCTCGTCATGCTCGGCAAGTATCTTGTCCCATCCCTCTCCCAGCTCTTCAATGTACTTCACCTTGCTCAGGACCTTTGTCAGGAGGGGATTTCTGGAATACTGTTTTGAGGCTATGTTCTTCGGTGTGATCCCTTTCTCCAGCCCGCCAGGATTGTAAAAATTTATTTTTCCATCAAACATCTTGATGATGACCTTCGAGCCTGGTTCTGAATAATCCCTGTGAGCCACAGCGTTCGTGATCAATTCCCTGAGCGAAAACAAAGGGTATTCAGGGATATCCTGCCTCTGAACCTTGTAAGGCAACAGACGGGACATGACTGCTATGTTCTCTTTGATATACCGGTCTGCATTATTGACCTGGTCAAACAGATTGCCTTTAAACTCCTTATAATCAAGCCTTTCAGCACCAACTTCCTTTCCTTTGTACCTGGCGATGGCAATGAATACGTTAGGGAAAAATTTCTGAATGTTCCTTCCGAACAACAGGATCCCTGCATTGGTCGGTCTTTTGTTTTTGATACAGCCCAGGCTCTCAAGCAAACCGGAAGGGGTTCCGATTACTTTGGTCTTGTTGAGAAGCTCGTATTTAGCGATAAATGATTCAACAAATACCATATCCAAATCCTTCAAGCTCGCGCTCTCACATACCTGGCGGTCAAATGATATATTCTTCCTCTTCAGCAGCAGCTGCTCGTACTCAGACTGTTTCATTCGCTTGGTGTTCTTGCCGACCCTGATGAAAGGCCTGTCAAAGGCGGTGTGCGGTTTGTTGGGGCTCTGCGATACCTCAACCAGGATAATGTCCTTGCCATCCATATTTTCGACGGTGATTTCAGGATAGATGCTCGTATCAGTATTATCTATAATCTTATTGGTCAGGCCTTCGACTGTCTGCCTGCCGATGTCAATGCCCCTAACAATGCCTTTGTCTGAAACACCAACCAGAACGATTCCCCCTTTCGTGTTCGCGAAGGAGCAGGCTGTCTCGACAATCCTGTCTGGCTCAGATAGTGAGAGCTTGAACTCAAGAGTATGACTCTCCTTGCGCTTCAACAGTTTTTTAATCTCGGCATTGTCCATCTTCTGCGTCATATGTTCTCCAGGTTGCCTGATTGCTTTTGTTCATATCGGGATATTGCCCTGTCTATGTTGTCTGGGTTGATGTTCAGTTTGGATGATTTGTCCTTGACATTGCTTATGATTGTTGAATTAGAAATGTTAGGATCCTTAATGCACTTCAAGAGAATGCCTTCATCTGTTATTGAATACATCCAGAACGCGCTACCTTCATCTAGGCCTAACTCCTGCCTAATGTCCTTAGGGATTACTATTTGCCCACGCTTATCGCACTGGACAACCTTTGGGAATTTCTTCATGTTTTCTGAATTTCCGACGTTGTTACTGATTTACTAAAATAATTTCTGAAAAATTGACTTAAAATCTGATTTTTCGTCTCAATTGTTGAAAATTGGAATTTATTTCTGAATATAAGAAAAATAGTATTTAAATGTTTCGGTGTGTGTGTGGTTTTGCACATTTAAAGGCCTCTGCACAGAAAATAGAGTGTTTGCACAAAAAAGTTAAGAATTAGTAAGAAAAAACAAGTCGGAAATTGAACCCGAATCTCCGCTTCCGTAATGGCAGTATGCTATCCATCACACCACTCACGGATATTTGGAAAGCCCCAAAACCACTAAAAACGATGTTTTAGGGTATATTTATAGGTTTTACTATTTTCGGACGAAAAAATTTAATCGAAAAGTTTAAATATCATTAGCGTTACATTACCAATAATAACTCAAAATAACCGAAAAGTTTAAATATCATTAGCGTTACATTTAACAAATGAGGTCGCAAATTCTCCTAAAAGATCTTGAAGGCATTCATACGATTAAGTCTATAATGATTAAACTAAAAATCAATAAAACAAAGGCAATTTATTTTGTTCACTTACTAAGAAACGATGGTTATGTTAAAACAAAAAGATTAAGCGATAAAACAAGAGTTTACAACATTTCTGTTGATAATAGGCTAAAAGGTGTAACTTATGAGGAGATCATAAATACTTATTCTCCAATAAAAATCAGTACTCCGAAAAGGCATAAATTATATGGTAAAAAGCCGAGTTTGGAGTTAACATTAATCTATGCAATAAAAACTAGGAGCGTAAGAACAATTTTAGCCGCTATAAGTCTATTTAAAAAAATTGATGATTGGACTGCATTATATCATTTAGCCAAAGTTAATCATATCGAAAGACAAGTTGGTGCTTTATATGATATATCACGAAAAATTATAAGAACAAAACGAATGAGTAAAAAATTTAGAAATAATGCGTTACCAGAAGAAACCTATGCTTACAGATATATTATTCCAGGACTACAATCAAAAGATTTCAGATTAATTGAAAAAAAATGGAGAGTTTATATTCCATTTAATAAAAAAGATTTGGTGGTGTATAGATGATATCGATAGATGAACAACAAAGTCTTTTGTTAAACATATCAAAAGGTCTGAAAAAGAAGATTACAGTTTATGCGATTGGCGGAACCGCGATGATGTTTCTTGGAATAAAAGACACAACATTGGATATAGACCTTGTCTTCGATAATAACGAAGATAAAGAAGCGTTTAAAGATGCAGCTAAGGAAATAGGTTACAAAGAATTAGATGGTATTGAAATATATGGTGCGCGGCCTAATATACCTGATATGTTAAAACTAAAAGATGAACGATTTGATTTATTTGTTGATGAAGTTATTGATTTTGTATTCTCACAAGAAATGAAAAATAGAGCGGAACAAACAATAGAATTCGAGGGTAATCTCACACTAAATGTTGCTAATCCTCAAGATATTGTTTTAATGAAGTGCGCTACGGACAGAGCGAAAGATAAAGATGATGCAAGAAAAATAATAGAGACAAGTGATATCAATTGGGATATAGTTATAGAAGAAGCAAAAAATCAGATTAAATTGGGAAAAGAAAAGGCATATTTCGAATTAGGTTGTTTTCTTGAAGAATTAAAAGAAAAGCTGGGTGTTCCTGTACCGCAAGAAGTTCTGGATAAGTTATTTACATTAGTTCAAGAACAAGCAGCTAAGAAAACAAAAGGAAAAACAGTCAAATATACCTAATCAAAAGTTATTTTCTTTTGATTCGTCTCTTTTTAGGTTTAGTGCCTTTCAGTAATTTGAAATTAAATTTATATTTTTTAGTTGTTTTCTTCTTTACAGTACTTTTTTTTCTGACTGTATTTCGTTTTACCATATTAATCTAGATAACCCTCTTTCTTCAACTTTTCAACGTATTTCTTTGCTGTTGGAAAGCTTATATGAATTTCTTTTGCTATTTCGTATACACTCAATTCTGCTTCTGTCTGATATAATAGGCGAAGTATCTTTTTTTCTGTTGTGCTAAGTGGTTTTTTATTCATCATCTTCACGTTTGAGATCTGCTTCAATCGTAAATTTACTATCTCCTTTTTCTCCAATAGGAACTAACGTAAACTCGAATGTATCATTGTTAGGATTTATTTTGGCTAACTCAGCAAACTTCTTAGGAATTCGTATTGAATATTGTTTGTTATCAAAGATTATTGTAACTTCTTTCTTAAGATGTTCTGCATCCTCATCATGCCCTACGATTCGAGCTAATTCTTCTTTGCTAATTTTGGTCATTATTAATTAATAAAAGACGATTTAGTATAAATATTTTACTAAAATAGGTCTTTTTACTGAAAAGTGGCGAAAGATTTATATATAAAGATTGTTTAATGATTTCGGACGATATTATTAAACACTAAAAATGGAAGGAATACTCGATTTTGAATTTATTGTACCTGCAAAGAAAGATCTGGTTCAACCTACTCAGTTGAGCATGATCAATGCTATCGATAGATGGGAGAGGAGTCAGCAGAAGACTCTGCTGCATAAGACATATGATCAGAACTGGACAGCCTATAACCGGGCACAGACTAAGGAGAAGATACTCTGTCAACAGCTCCTTATTGAGCTCATAGACCTGTTTGAAGAGAAAGAGGTCAAGCAGAGAGGCAGACCTGGAACTCCTCTTAGGGATAAGATGTTCTGTATGTTTATCTACACCTACAATAACTTGAGTTCTCGAAGGATAATTTCAGATATTGAGCTTGGTAAGGACAGGTTCTTTATTGAGAAAACGCCTCATTTCAACAGCGTCCTGAACTTCTTTGGTTATCAAAGCATGACACCGCTCTTAGCACAACTCATAGAAATCACAGCAATACCTTTATCACAAATAGAACAAGACTTTGCAGTAGACAGTTCAGGATTCAGCACAAGCCAGTTCGAAAGATGGCTCGACACAAGACTAGGAAAGACAGTAAAAAAGAAGCTGTGGAAGAAAGCTCATATCATGACTGGTGTCACAACCAATATCGTGACCTCTATCAACATCACTTGCGGTACAGCAAATGACTCTCCTTGGCTCGTGCCTGTACTGGAGAAGTCAAGTAAGTTCTTCTCAATGCGAGAGATCAGTGCTGATAAGGCATACAGCACCAAAGTCAACCTCACAGCAATCAGTCAAGCAGGCGCTATACCTTTAATTCCATTCAAGAAAAATGCCACAGGTAAGGCAAAAGGTTGTATGGTGTGGCGTAAAATGTTTCTATTCTTTACAGAGCATCAGGACGAGTTCTTAAAGCATTACCATAAGCGATCTAATGTAGAGACTACTTTCAGTATGATCAAGCGTAAATTCTCACATAAATTAAGTACCAAGAAAGACACAGCACAGGTCAACGAGATTCTAATGAAAATATTATGCCATAATCTGAGTGTCCTTGTGCATGAAAGCATCAATCTCGGCATAGAGATTGATTTTCCTGCCTGTTTTGAGAGATATTCTGCACAAAAATAGGTCTATTTACTGTGCAAAGCCTATGTGTGTAGCAGTTTCGGGATAAGAATAATAATAATTAAATTCAAAAAAATAAGCAGATTATACCTCACAAGACACTAGACTTCCTTACGTGAGATTTATAAGCTCAAAAAATATACTTAAAATATGCCTAAAATGGATGCTAACAATGCTTTGATCGTATTCCAGGATAAGAAGATCAGAAGGGTTGTCCATAATAGCGAGTGGTATTTCTCTGTTGTTGATGTAGTCGCGGTTTTGACTGATAGTGCTGACGCGAGAAATTACTGGAAAGTGCTTAAACACCGCCTGATGAATGAGGGTTCAAATGAAACGGTTACAAAATGTAACCAGTTGAAGTTGCCTGCGGAAGATGGCAAATTGAGAGAAACAGATTGCGCTAACACTGAAACATTGTTCAGGCTCATCCAGTCAATACCTTCTCCAAAGGCTGAGCCATTTAAGCAGTGGCTTGCGCAAGTAGGCTATGAACGTGTGCAGGAAATACAGAATCCAGAACTTGCACAAGCAAGGATGAAAGAGCTCTACAAGACAAAAGGATATTCTAATGAGTGGATTGAGAAAAGGGTCAGAGGTATTGCTATAAGGCAAGAGCTTACTGATGAGTGGAACAAGAGGGGCCTGAAAGAGGACAGAGAATATGCAATACTCACAAATGAGATCATAAAAATTCGCAGAAATTGCCCTACTCCACCCTAAAGGACAGAGTTTGGCCGGGCAATTTCTTTTGAAAGCGGATTTTTAGGATGCCAAAAATTTTGTGAAATTTTTGCGCATAAGCAAGACGACATTCGGCAAGACTATTGATGAGTACAAGCAGTTTAAGGGTCTCAAGAGGGCAAACCTGAGGGATCACATAGATGATCTTGAACTGATATTCACTATGCTGGGCGAGGCATCCACAACAAAAATTGCACGCAGCAAGGATGTTGCAGGGTTTGTTGAGAACAAGGATGCTGCACAGAAAGGTGGAAAGATAGCAGGTGACGCAAGAATAAACCTCGAGCTAGAGTCAGGTGAGGAGGTTGTCAACAGCGAAAATTACCTAATCGAGCCTGAGGCGCAGAAAAGAAAGAGGCTGAAGGACG
Source organism: Candidatus Woesearchaeota archaeon (assembly GCA_013203345.1). GTDB lineage: Archaea > Nanobdellota > Nanobdellia > Woesearchaeales > UBA11576 > JABMQF01. The sequence continues at coordinate 3,930 of JABMQF010000133.1, read as the reverse complement.
GAAGAAGTTAAGTCTAGCAGATGGCAGGAGACAGCAGCATTTCCTCAACACCACAGATGGGTGGCTTGTTTCTGAGGTAGTTGAGCTTCTAGGATGCCACACAGGCAAAGACAATGGGTCAGCTTCTCGAAAGGACTAAACAGCTTAGGCAAAAGACCGCAATATTTATATATCAGTTGCAATATTATTATATCACATGCTACAAAATTATAACAAGTATAGGATATTGCAGGAATTCTTTGATTTTCCCAGAAAGGAGTTTGGGATAAGGGCAATCTCCAGAATAACAGAAATAGCGCAGCCTTCTGTGATGAATCATCTAAAATCGCTTGTAGGAGACTTGCTTGTTGTGAAGGAAAAGAAAGGCCTATATCCTACTTACAAAGCTAATCGAGACAACGAGCTGTTCAAAGCATATAAAAGATCAGATCTTCTTGTACGACTGTGTCATACAGGGCTTGTGGATTATCTCTACGATTCCTGCATGCCTGATGTAATCATTCTGTTTGGTTCGGCTTCAAAAGGCGAAGATATAGAAGAAAGCGATGTCGATTTGTTTTTAATATGCAAAGAGAAAAAACTCGACCTGAAAAAACATGAAGAAAAAATAAGAAGAAATATCAACATCTTTTTTTGCGAAGACTTCAATATACTGAGTGAAGAACTTAAGAATAACATAACAAATGGTATTGTACTGAAGGGCTACCTGAAGGTATTTTAAGATGGAAGAACTAATCAAAGTAACACCAAACAAGGACAAGGCAATATCCATCCTGAAGATGGCAGGTATAACGCAGGAGATGATCAAAGATATCTCCATAAAGTAAAACCAGGCCAAGAAATCATAGACAAATTGAAAACAGCAGTGAACAAGAAATTCAACGGAAAAAGCAAGTAAATTACTTAACAGAAAATCAGATTTGTGTTTCAGGCAAAGAACTCGGCACACACAACCCTGTATTCGAGCTTGGGAATTTTCTTGAAGACATCAGAAAAGATGGCGCTAAAGTGCCAAAAGAAGTGCTTGACAAGCTGTATAAGCTGCTTGATTAGGTTCGAACCAAATTGAAGTAAACAGCAATTATAAATAAAATAGATGCTTAACAGATGATAACATGTCAAAGAAATCATTCATATTAGTATCATTGAAAGAGAATAAAGCGAAAAAAATCGCAGAGGTCATAAGCAACAATACCTGCAGAAAGATGCTCGATTTTCTCGCAAACAGAAAAGACGCTACAGAATCAGAGATCAGCAAAGAACTCAAGATAGCATTATCAACAGTACACTATAACATGAAAGCACTAATGCAGGCCAGACTTGTTAAGTGTGATGAGTACCATTACAGCAGCAAAGGAAAGGAAGTCAACCATTACATGTTGGCAAACCAGTATGTCATCATCGCGCCTGAAGGAGAGAAGAAAGCTATAAGGGAGAAATTACGTTCTATAATACCAACAGCACTGATTATGGGAGCAGCTGCAGGGATAATCAAAATATTTTATAGTAGTGTGGGCAGCACGTTATCATCTCCGATGAGGGTAATGGAATCTGGTGCTGCAGCTCCTGTTATGGAAGAGGCAGCCTATGAAGCTACGCAGATGATATCAAAAGATGCTGCTGTAGGGGTTGCTAATGATATAGCTGTTGAGTCTGTGCCTGTTGCACAGAATGTTGTTGAAAGGGTTCCTGAAGTTGGGCAACAGTTTCCAGAGATTGCGCTCTGGTTTTTTGTCGGAGCTGTTGTTGGTGTCGGAGTATATCTTCTTATTGAATATATTGTTAAGAGAGTCAGGGAAAGGTAGTTTTTTGTTTCTTTTGATAGAACTGCAAAGCCTGATTCCAGCTGATGAAGCAGGAGGCTCGGAGACATATATATCAGTTCAGGCTTTGCCTAAATTCCTTAAAGCGCCAGCGATTACCGAAACAACAAGGTGGTAAATTGTTTTTTTTTGGGATTGGTGTGTGTGTGGTATTGTTTTAATTGGGGTTTATGTGATAGTAATGGACTAGTGATTTAATTCATGCTTTGATTCTGTTTTTCTTATAGGGCTTATTTATGTGACTTGGATTAACGCAAAATCCCTAAGAGGTTGTTTTGGTGCTGTCAACTTTGAAGGAATATAGTGCAATTTAGGTGCTAATGTTGAACTTGCTTCAATAACTTGAAGTGTTTCTGAAACCTAAATTGCAGTCGCATTGAGAAAAGATGTTTTATCTGCTTCCACAACTGCTTTTTGTTTCTGAAACCTAAATTGCGGTTGCATTGGGAAAAAATGTTTTATCTGCTTCCACACTGCTTTTTGTTTCTGAAACCTAAATTGCGGTTGCATTGGGAAAAGAATAAATTTGTTAAGGTGACCTGCAAATCACTTATCACACCTTCTCGACGCCACGCATAACTTCAATCGTTCTTGAAGCGTACTCTTTGGTATAAATAGAATCCTTGCTTTATAGTATTTACAAGTTTATGGAGGTTGATAAAATGAATAAATACATAAAATGGGGAATTTTGGCATTTATGATTTTTGCAGTTGTTTTTGCTATTGGCTGCACAAAGAATGTGAGTTATGATAACTCCGCTGATGGTAGATATATTGCAGATGATGGGGAAGGTGTTGTAGTGTCGAAGCAAGCACCTTTTGCTGTGCCTGCAAAAGAGATGCGGTATGACCTGACGGAAGATACAAACCAATATCAAGATGAACACATCCCCCTTTATTATGATCCTGAACCCTATGTCCAGATAATAAGGACTGCGAGCATGAACATAGAAGTCGATGATTTCTTCCTTGCAGCACAGAAAGTTGAAGCATATGCACGAAAGTATGGAGGATATGTGTCAAACTCAGATACGCGAGCCGATCACAACAACATAAAGAGGGGAACATTGAGCATACGCGTGCCTGAAATACACTTTGATGCAGCGCTTGCAGAGCTGTCCTGGCTCGGTGAAATAAAATCCAGGAACCTTAACGGAATGGATGTCACTGAAGAACACATAGACATACAGGCAAGGATAACAAACTCGCAAACACATGAAGAGATGCTTATCCAGATGTATGATAACGCGACAGATATAGATGACATGCTGCAAATGGAAAAAGAGGTCTCTAGAGTGAGAGAACAAATAGAGAGAATGCAAGGACAGCTAATATATCTCAATAACAGAGTGGATATGTCAACAATAACTGTGTCTCTATACGAACCAATACCTGTTGTTAAAGAATGGGGTGTGTGGAAATCAGTCAAGAATGCATTAAACCACTCACTAGCAACACTAAGATGGATGATAGAAGTCATAGGATGGCTGTTGCCGTTGATTCTGGCAGGATTGATTGTCTGGATAATTATAAGATCAGGCAGAAAGAAACCTGTTAAACTCAAGAAAAAATGAGTAATTTTATAATCTTTTTTCTTTTTCTAATACCTTATGAGCAAAACAATCATTGTTACTGGCACACCCGGAACAGGGAAAACAACAGTCGCAAAGAGCATAGCTAAAGAAACTGGCTGGAAGTATGTTGATGTGAACAAGGTCATCAAAGATAGGGGTCTTTCAGAGGGAAAGGATTTGGAAAGAGACTGCAACATAGTTGATGAAGAAAAACTGGCAGAAACACTCGGAAAAATGATGGATTCATCAGATGATGTGCTCGTAATAGATTCACACATGTCACACCACATTCAAAAAAGTAAAGTGGATGTTTGTTTAGTTACGAAATGCAAACTCAAAGAACTCGAACAAAGACTCAAGAAAAGAGAATACAGCGAAGACAAGATAAAAGAAAACCTTGAATGTGAGATATTAGATGTGTGCCTGAACGAAGCAGAAGAGAATGGACACAAAGTCATTGTCGTAGAAACAGATAAAAAAATAGAAATAAAAAAAATATTAAAAAAAATTGATGAACTTATGCGCAAAAATTT
>JABMQF010000132.1 GCA_013203345.1 Candidatus Woesearchaeota archaeon | reverse complement strand
GAGGGAGAAGGCTAATCATCAGTTCTGCAATATCCTCGAGCCTGGAAATGTAGGAGGTCATTGTATCCCTGTTTACCCCTGGTTCCTCATAAACGATAATGATGTTCCACTCATCAAAGAGGCAAGACTTCTCAATGATGATATGATAAAATATTATCTTGAACAAGTCAAGAAGATAAGTCCTAAAGGCAAAGTGTGCATTGTAGGACTAAGCTACCGTACAGGCGTCAAGGAGAAGGCATATGCGCGTTCTATACCGTTCATAAAAATTTTGAAGGAAGAAGGATACGAGGTATACGGTATCGACGAGATGTATTCTGATGATGAGCTGGAGGAAGAGTTCGGAGTACAGCCGTCAGCTGATTTGAGTAAGATGGATGTGATAGTCCTGTTCAACAAGATTGAAAGTTATGAAGGTAAGCTGGAAGGTATATGCAGCAAGGTAGTGGATGTGAGGAACTCGTTGGAGGCGAACGGCCGAAAATAATCTTAAAAGAATATTTATGGGTGGTATTATGCAAAATCAGAAAACAAGGGACGAAGAACTGAAGAGAATATATGATAAAGAATCCGAAGTCTATGATAAAAAAAGATTTGAGGATTTCATAGGATCTTTCTACAATAGGTGTCATAAAGATACTGTTAAAAAAATAATACGTCTGACGAGGCCTGCGAATAATATTCTTGAAATCGCACCGGGAACAGGGCGGTTGACTTTCCTACTTACTAAAAATTATTCTTCAGTGACTGCAGTGGATATATCGGAAAAAATGCTTGCAAAGTTGAAGGCTAAGCACAAGTCAAAGAATCTGAAGATAAAGGTAGGTAATGCACAAAAACTACCTTTTCCGGACAATCATTTTGATATGGTATATTCATTCCGCTTTCTACATCTTTTCAAGAGAAATAAGTTGTTTCCATACATAAAGGAAATGAGGAGAGTTCTTAAGCCAGGAGGAAAGCTCGTGCTGGAATTCAACAACAGTTTTGCAGGAATATTTCTCCACTATCTTTACGAAATCAGACGACCCAAAGAGAAGCGGGAGAATTACGTCCGGCCTTCACAGCTGAAAAGGATTGTCAAAGGAATCACTTACATGAAATGGTATGGGGTGGGTTTCCCTTGTGGACTTTGGTTGATAGCGAAGCTAAGTGACCGTGCAGCAAGATCTATACACTCATTTTTTGGAATGAGCCCAATGAAATTTTTTGCATGCCAGATAATCATGGTTTGGAAGAAAAAAAAGAAAAAAAATGCAGAATGAAAAAATACTGTTCTTCACACCATCTGTAGAGGTGTGGAGAACAGACGGACGTATATCCAGTCTTTTGCAGCAGCTTTCCTGTATATGCGATGGAAAAGATATATTGCTTGCAGGAACGTGTTCAGGTAGGGCAGGCCTTCCTAAACAGAAATTTAACACATTCAGCTTCTCTAAATATGATGTATTTGGATGGCTAGGCATCCTAAGACATATACACAAGTCGTCTGCATTGTTTGTCAGGCCTTTTGGGAATGAATCGGCTGCGAACAAGTTGTTGATTCGCGCATTTTACGGGTGTGCTAAACTATTCGGGAAGAAGATGTATCTTCTCTTATGGGGTGGCCCACGCGATGCTATTTTCTGCACTGAGAACTCTGATGGGGTTGTTGTTATTGGGCAGGCCTACGCGAAACACTTTACGAACGCGAGGGTGTGGAATCAAATAGTTCCTCGAGCGAAGAATAATCTGCATAAACCTGGACGACCTTTGAAAATTCTTTTCATGACGGGGGCGAACAGCTTCACAGCTGCGAATGAGAAATACATACTAGAAGAAAGAGGGCTCGCTTTTTTGTTAAGATACTTACATGAGAACGGTGCGAAGAATGCGAGACTTATATTTGCAGCACCATTCATAAACAAAATGAATTACAAAGAACGGTTTGTCAGACTTTTGAAGTCGCAAGGGTGTTATGAGCAGGTTACGCTCAAAGGGGAGATTAAGAATAAGAAAAAAGTCTTTGAGGATGTTGATGTATACTGCCTGATATTCAAGAGGATGGTGGTTTCATGGATGCCCTTCTCTATCATCGAAGCACTGGAAAATGGCTGTGCATTCATAACAAGCAAGACCAGAATTACAGAAGAATATTTCAAAAATAATGAATCGATGTTAGTTGAACCGAAATATGAAAATGTAAAAGCTGCTCTTGACCTGATATCGAAAGGTAAGATGAGTGTAGTGAATGAAAAAAGGTTCGACTGCATAAATTGTAGACGCCAATTTGAGGAGATACTGAATGAGACATGAGCTAAAGACAATTGACGAGATTGATGCAGATGAATGGGACGCTCTGGTTGCAGGAGATCATAATTGTGGAATTTATCAGACATACGAGTTTGCAAGGTATTGGAACAATTATCTAAGGTGCAAGCCGTTATTTCTTACTTTGCATGAAGGAGATTGTATTGTGGGTGCTCTTCTGTTTTTTCAGCAAGCACCGCTTCATAAGACCTTTTTTGAGAAACCATTAATCAAACGAGCTCTTTTTCTGGGCATGAAAATGGTGCCTGTTTACACTTGGATTTCCGGTCCAGTAATACTGGATGAACTGCAGAAGGAAGACATATTCAAATATATCCTGTCTAAACGAGATAGTATATTCAAGAATTACTATATAATAAGAGGGTCATTTAAGGATTATTACGATGAAGAGAGTATTGGTGAGTTAATTCCAATCATCAAAAAAGTAGGGTTTAGCGTATCAGAAAGAGGGACTTATGTAATCGATCTTGATAAGACTATTGAGGAATTATGGTGCAACATCAAGAAACCTTGCAGGAAAAACTTGAATAAAGCAGATAAGTTTGATGTCAAGATATATTGCAATAATGAACGAGAAAAAGTGAAAGGATACTATGAATTATATAAAAAGTTCCGCAAAGGGTTGAAAGAGCAGTATTTTACATTCGCGAATTTTGCAAACCAAGTAAAATACCTGAATTCAGAGCGAACATCAATGAACTTCTATGTTGCTGCATGCGGTGATAGTGTTTTGGCAGGGTTGGGTGTGCAGAGATTCAACAAGAACGTATACGAAGTTATATCTGCGAGAGTAACCGAAAAACAATGGAAAAAAGTACCTGCAGGCGACCTGATAAAATGGCAGGTAATTCAAGACGCTAAAACCGAGGGAAATTTACGTTATGATCTTATGGGTGCCGATCCTCTGGCTGACGATCCGAAGCTGCAGAATATAGCCCGGTTCAAGGCGAAGTTTGGGGGGAGGTTTCTTAAGTTTATCCAGTTTGAGAAGAAGAGGTAATAGAAATTGAAAGTGGTTCATGTAGGAAATATCGCGAATGCTGTCTACCCTATAGTCAAAGCTCTAAGGAAAAAAGGGGTTGATGCGGAACTGTACATAACATATAAGGAACGCAAAGAGGGTAATCCTGTTATCCCATTTCTGTGCGACCCAAGAAATTTTGATAAGAATCTTCAGAAATTTCCTGTCTGGATAAAGTTTATCCAAACTAAGAGTGTGTTTAACATATTAAGAGACATACGACAGCTCAAAGGTGCTGACATAGTTCAAGCGTATACGCTTTCTCCTTTGTATTGTGCACATATGCTGCGGCCGCTTATTGTAGTGTCTTCAGGCAGTGATGTAAGAGAGGTATTGAACAACCATTCACCAATGGGTGTTGTGCTCAGATATGCATACAGGAAGGCAAAAAAAGTATTCTATTTTAATCCTGATCGGAAAGTCGTTGATGGTATCAGAAGGGGGGTTGGCAGGAAGCCTGAATACTTGCCGCCTGTAGTAGATACAGACTTTTACAAGCCAGGAAATGGAAAGGAAAAGGAATATATCCTCTGCACAGGGTCGTGCGATTGGCGGGTTAAAGGGACTAACATTCTCGTAAAGTCTTTCACAGAGCTGATAAAGAGCAAGCGATTCAGAAAGTTCAGGCTGGTATTGATGAGAAGAGGATCAGATTTTGAGAGGACAAAAGAACTAGTTAAAAAACTGGGTGTGGAAGATAGCGTGGATTTTCTAAATAACCTATCGGCAGAAGAACTCAGAAAAAAGATAACAGGAGCATCAGTGTGTGTAGGGTACTGTTATGACGGGAAGTCAGGGCTACCACACTTTCCGACTGCAAATCTTTATTACCTGTCATGCGGCAAGAAGGTTATAAGTCACATGGACCTGGATGCAGTCAAAAAAGCATACAATGAAGACATACCTCCTATAACCGTTACTAACAGCGGAGATGAACTGACTAAAGCCCTGAAGACAATTCTGATAAAAGGAAAAACCATAAATAGCACCAGAGATTGGTGTATTAAATATCATGGGGGGGAATACACCTGTAACAAGTTGATTCAGCTTTATGAGAGGGTGATGATGGAAAAATGAAAAAAGCATGTGTGACTGGAGCGGGTGGTTTCATAGGAAGTCATGTTGTAGAAGAGCTGGTAAAAACGGGTTATGAGGTTGAGTGCCTTGTAAGATACACTTCTTCAGGTTCTATAGGTTGTCTTGCCGAAGTGGACAAGAAGATAAGGGATAAGATAAAAATAACCTATGGAGACATAACTGATTTCAATTCAATGCTGAATCTTACGCGAGGCAAGGATTGTGTATTCCACCTGGCAGCGCTGATATCTATACCTTACTCTTATGAGAACCCATTTAGCTATATACAGGCTAACATCATTGGATCTTATAACATCCTGATGGCCTCTAAGATGAACAAAGTGAGTAAAATAGTTCAGACATCTACAAGCGAGGTATATGGGACTGCACAGTATGCACCAATCGATGAGAAACATCCGATGCAGGGCCAGTCACCGTATTCAGCGACAAAAATCGGCGCAGATTACCTTGCAGAATCCTTTTTTAAATCGTTTGACGTCCCTGTGGCAATAATCAGACCATTCAATTGCTACGGTCCAAGACAATCCACTAGGGCAATCATACCTACAATAATAACACAGGTGTTGAATTCAGATAAGATTAAAGTGGGATCACTTACGCCTACGAGAGATTTTACATACGTGAAAGACACGGCAAGGGCTTTCAGGGAAATAGCAGAGTCTGATAAGACAATTGGTGAAGTGATAAACATAGGGAATGGTCAGGAGATATCTGTCAAGAATCTCATAGATGAGGTACAGAGCATACTGGGAACTGATCTTCCTGTGGTGTCTGAGGATGCGCGGATGAGACCATCGAAAAGCGAGGTATTCAGGCTTATAGCAGGCATAGATAAGGCAAAAAAACTTATCGGCTGGAATACAGAGTACAATCTGAAGAAAGGTCTTGACGAGACCATAAAATATTTCAAGAATAGAGAGGTTTCCCTAGATTATCGGACGTGAAAAATGAAAGTTTTTATATTGGTTGGCGGACTGGGTCAGAGACTTAGGCCTTTCACAGATGTTCTTCCGAAACCATTATTGCCTTTGGGTGAACGGTCGATACTAGAAGTAATAATGTTGAAGTTTAAGAAGCAAGGGTTTTCTGATTTTATTCTTGCGACAAACTATAAGTCAGATATTTTCATGAATTACTTGGGTGACGGAAGCAAATTAGGTGTCAAGATAACATACTCAGAAGAAAAGAAAAAGCTAGGTACTGCAGGTCCCATAAAACTGGCAGAGAATCTGATTAAAAATGAAGATGATTTCATCGTGACTAATGGGGATATCCTGACCAATCTCGATTTCAATGAGTTTATTAAGTTTCACAAGACGAGTTCTGCAGACATAACTGTGCTTACCAAGATGATTGAACTTCCACTAGGGTATGGGGTGATAAGCTCTGATGAGGATAATAACATACAGAAGTTTCAAGAGCGGCCGAATATCGGAGCCACAATATGTGCTGGAGTCTATGCATTGAATAAGAGTATTCTTAATATAATCCCTGCCGACGCTGTATTTGACATGCCGCAGGTAATCAACTCCGCTCTGGAGAAAGGCATGGTTGTGAAGGAATACTCCTGCAAGGATTACTGGCTTGATCTTGGGCGTATGGAAGACTACCAGAAAGCCAAGAAGGATGTTTCCGAGGGGAACATAGATGGGTAGGGTATTTATAACAGGAGCTTCAGGCTATTTGGGAAGTAACCTTGTGCGTGCTATAGGAAAAGAGCACGACCTTCTACTGCATTCCAGAAACCGCGCCCTAAATGCTGCAGAGTGTATTACTTGCCCTTTTGATATGCTGGAAAAGAATTTGAGAGGGTTTAGTGTTGATGTTATTGTGCATCTGGCGTTTAACAAGGGGGACTCAGACGAGGCACGTGAGGATAACAGGAAGACCACAGATATAATTATACGGCTTTCACAACAGTTAAACTGCCACATCATATTCATAAGCAGCTGCGCAGTGTATGGTAGACAGACAATTCCTTGTAAGGAAGATGGATCTGTAGTTCCTCTCAACATCTACGGAAAGAGCAAGCTGGAAGCTGAGAATATGATTAGTGAAAAGATGAACAGTTGGTCTATCCTTAGAGTTTTCAACCTTTACGGTAGGAATCAACCAAACGGGTTTTTCATACCAGATATTATGGAAAAGATGATAAGAGCTGATGATAGGATAGTGATTAAAAACTCCCTCAATGTGAGGGATTTCGTGCATGTAGATTTCGTATGTGATTGCATACGTTTTTTCATCAGGGAAAAAGCAGTCGGAATCTACAATATAGGTTCAGGAGTTCCACACACCCTAGTTGATGTGGCTAATATCATTAAAAGATTACTGGGTGCGCAGTTGGAGATTGTTAGCGATGGTAAAAAAGACCTTGATAGTATTGCCGATATTTCGAGAATTAATAAACTAGGTCTTGTTAATAATATAAGTTTGGATTCAGCCATTAAGGATGAACTATGCGTGGATTGAGGGATTATGTACTATAACAAGAAAAAACTATGGATGAATTACGCCCCAAGATACTTCTGGGGAGACCCCCTAGATGTGAGGTTCTACCTCTGTAAAGAACTTTCCAGACTCAAGAACAAAAAAATCTTAGACATAGGCTGCAATGTGGGCATCATCCTGAATTCTGCTGACAATTCCAATAAAAAAGAAGGTTTTGACCTGAACCCTGACACGATACGCATAGCCAAGACTATCAATAAGGATTTTCAACACAACGCAAATTTCTACGTAAAAGACGCATTCAAAGCCAGTCTGAAGAAAAGCTCCTATGATGTCCTCATCCTTTCCCATGTCCTGCCAGGATATGATTACCCTGGAACTGAAAAACAAAGAAACGTCTTCTTGAACAAGGCTTTCTCATACCTTAAGAAAGGAGGTACACTCTACATCACTTCACCCAATAAAAACAATTCATATTACAGGAAAAAGCCGAAGATAAGGCTTCCTGAGTTAAGAAACACCCTCAAAAAAGAATTCAGTTTCAGGATAAGGGGATGGAACCCTTTCTATATCCATGCAGGTCATATCCTCCAGTACGTCCCTGGATGGTTTGCATTTCTGGAATACCTTATGAAAAAAAGTGTTGGCCTGAATAAGTGCAATGCTTTCTTCGCTAAAGCCATAAAAAAATAATTTCAGCTCAGATACCCGAGTGCAGCCAACCGCTGCCGAAGACGTTTGTTATCTGAATCAGAGAATTTTTCTTCATCTTTTTTCTTCTCACTCATCGAGCCGAGCAGGTCCCGCAGTAGGTATGTGATGAACTCAGAGCTGGAGCCGAATCCAGAATCCCTGGATAATTTTTT
>JABMQF010000131.1 GCA_013203345.1 Candidatus Woesearchaeota archaeon | reverse complement strand
TAGGAAAATCTTTCTGTTCTGCCAAAAAACACAAAAGTGTATCAGAATCAATAGTCTAAACCATGAAATCAAGGTGCTAAAAGCTGAAATTCAAGCAAAAACACGTTTTTCTGCTACAGTGCCAAACATCCCTGTTGCTTTGTATTCTCCACAAGTTTTGCATACAAGTGCCACCTGTTTAGCAGTCTTTATCTGGTCTGGAGGGATAGGCGACATGAATTCTCCTCTTACTGTCCACATTAGCGTCTGGAGATTAGCCCAACCATAGATCATCGCCCTTCTGTATGCCGTTGCACAATTATCATTTGTCAGGCTCTTAAGATTTGACCAGCGTGGAAGTCTGTTATGCTTGCCGATGTATACAAGTGCAGTCCTAAGCCTACTATCAGACACATCATCCAGAAGATAGTCCGCTTCTCCAGTCTTCACATAACTAGAATTAGCTGCCAGCGCTGTATAATACTCCTTGATTTTTGGCAACTGTTCAAGATGCTCGTTTATCTCTTCGGGCAAGCCCTCTATCTTCATCAAAATCCCCCTATAAAAGAATCTGTATTCTGCAGTAGTTAATAAGTGTTTAAATAGTTTTCGCAGGACTTTAAAACGCTTATTCTGCATTTAAATAGTTCCACACCTCATCTCCGACATAATGCAGGTTAAGCACCATCTTACCTGTCTCCATCTCCTGCATTTCATCCTTTGAAAAAAGGCTCTGACCTATCGCTAATGGCTTAAGATTGTTCTCATCCACAACAACAACTATTTCCTTCTCCTTGACATATGTGTCAACTCCAACTATACCTGGCCGCATCACATCAGCACCCCTGACTACATGCGGAACTGCACCCATATTAACTATGATTTTCTTAAGAAAATTATTGCTCAAAAGCAGACTAAGTGATGGAAGAAGCAGATCCTGTTTATAAAAAAACATAACAGTTCCATCCTTCATAACATAAGTATCATCAGCCATTGCCATGAAATCATTCTTTGAAAAAAAATCATCAACCCCATAAGTCTTACTGATCTCTGTGTTAAGGTCTTTGATATCTCTTTTGCTTAGTGTTGTTTGTTTCATATTGATCTCATCACCTCTGGTAATTGTTTTAGGTCAGTGATTGTGTAATCAACATATGAGAAGGTTCCACCTAACGATTCTGACCAAAGCCCGTGCTTTATCCATACTGTTTTCATTCCAAGACTTTTAGCAAGTTTCAGATCTACTTGTGGTTTATCACCTACCATGATGCATTCATGCGGCAGCACATCCAGTTTCTTGAGTATTTTTTCATAGAAAATCTTATTTGGCTTGTTCTTATGTATTTTATCACTGTCAATAAAAACGTCAATATACTTCATCAACCCGCTTATCTTTGCCCTTTCTATCTTTGTATGACTATTTCCATCTGAGTCTGTCATGACTGCTATCTTGCACCACTTCTTCAGTCCTGCAAGCACTTTTTCTGCATGAGGCATTGGTCTGACCCCTTCAAGTACAAATCTCCAGTAGAACATGACAAGTTCGTCAATCTCTTTTTTTGTTACCTTTATTCCTACAGAAATAAAATATTCTTTTATCCATATGTGTCTGTCAAATAATTCAGGACTTGAATTAGGTGCTTTTCTACAGTATTTCAGGTCTATGTCATAAAGGAGTTTTACAGTTGTTGGTCCATAAACATTGTGTCTCTCAAATATTTTCTTTGCGAGCATCTCATGAGCTTTCTGCAATCCTGACTTGAAATCAACAAGAGTATCATCAAAATCAAATAGAATTGCCTTGACAACCGGCTCTATCTCTACATCTATCTTTTGTTCAGGGTTGCGCAACTTTTCCCGAAGTTTTTTGTTCAACCCGACAGCTGCTTTGTCAGCCCTAACACCATATGTTCGTTCTGAATTGAATTCTGATAATCTTAAAACAAGCTCGTCATTGGATGAAAATCCTCTGTTACCAATGAACTCAATCTCGTCAGAAGTGTTACCTGCTGTTATTCTCATACGCAGTCTCTTGTGTCTCTTTTGCAACTCTTTCAGTTTAGCTGTAGAAAAATCTGCTTCAACACCCACTATACAATCCCCATCCAAACTGACTTCTTTGTCCTTTGTGAACTCAAATGTCTTCTTATGACTGGAAAGTATATTCCTATGGCCTTTAGCTGTAAAAGAATATTTCATACAACACACTGAATATAAATAGTATTTAAATTATTTTCTCCTTTCTTCGCGGGAACAGATATTCTGCTCCTACTGCTGCAGATAGCACTGCAAGTGTTGAAACAAACTCTATAATCATTCAAACCACCTCTTTCCCAAAAATTAAATACCAATCCAAAAAACCAAAAAAAAAGCAATCTTAGTACACTATAACCCCCATACATCTTAAAACCTGCGAACCATTTTTTTAAGAATTCACAGAAAAATTTATAAACAGGTAAGAGTTAAGTAAAAATCATGACACACTCAGACATAAACACTGATAAAACCAAAAAAGAGTCTGACGAAACAAGTAATCTAAAGATAGACAATAAGGACAAGGAAATCCTGCGTCTACTGAATGACAATGCAAGGATGACATCAAAGGCTATAGGTGCTTCAGTCAATATTTCAAGAGAAGTGGCAGATTACAGGATAAAGCGTCTTGTTAAGAACGGCCTAATATCAAGATATATCACAGTAATCAATGACAACAAACTAGGTTTCGAAGCATATGTTCTTCTTCTGCAACTTCAGAACTACACAACAGAAGATGAAAAAAGGATACTTAATTTCCTGGATAAGCATCATTTTGTCAAATGGGTGCTTAAGTGCAGCGGTGACTGGGACATTCAGACCACAGTTATTGCCAGAAATAAAATACACCTTGCTGAAATTATCGATGAGATAGATAATTACTGCGGAAAGAACCTGAGAAAATATGATTTGGAGATTGTAGTCAAGTTACTCGTACCTGAGAACTTGTCTTTCATGCTTCCACCTGCAAAACAGAAAGAAATTCCTCCCGCAGATACTGCTAAATTGTTTGAAATTGCTGAAATTGACGACAAGGACAAGAAGCTCATGAAAGCATTGGCAACTGATGCCCGAGCGCCAATTGTAAAGATTGCGCAGCAGATAGGGCTTTCAGCTGACGCCACTAACCTAAGGATAATGAAACTTGTCAAGAAGGATGTGATTAAGAAGTTCCAGACAGTGGTTGACCTATCTACACTAGCGTATCTCAGATATTCTGTATTTCTCAAAGTGAATAATTATAGTGAGAAGAGAGGTCGTCAGATCCAGACATTTTTGTATTCCCTTCCTAATATCACGTTTTCAGAGAGAATAATCGGTAATTGGGATCTTAGAATGCAGATATCCTGCATGAACCCGCAGGAGTTTGAAAATCTACTGCAGAAGATCCGAGAATTCCTCGGAGAGGACCTTAAGTATTATAATTTCGCTCTTATGCTGAAAGAATACAAAAGGGTCTCCTATACAGAAGGGATGCAATAACGCGTCCTGCTAAAAGAGGTGTAAAATGGAGAACAAAGATAAATTCGTGTTCGAAGTATCGTGGGAAGTGTGCCATAAAGTTGGAGGAATATACACTGTTGTTAAATCAAAGGCAGCACTTCTCAACAGCGCATATCCAAACTATTTCTGTATCGGTCCTTATTTTGAATCTAATGCTGAGACTGATTTTGTCGAAGAAGATGCTCCAAAAGAATTCAAGGATGTGTTTGATGAACTATCCAAAAAAGGTGTTATTTGCAGATATGGAAAATGGCAGATAGAAGGAAATCCTCATGCTGTGCTGATAGACCATTCAGGTATCCGAGGCAACATAGATGCAATAAAATCAAGTTTATGGAATGATCATGGCGTTGATTCTCTAGGTCAAGGAGGTGACTTTGACGAGGGGATTATCTGGGCAACTGCAGCAGGGATGTTCATTGAAAGCTTGGTGAATAAACAACCTGATAAATTTAACTATGTCGGTCATTTCCACGAGTGGCTTGCAGGTGGCGCCCTACTCTACCTAAAGTCAGCAGGTGTAAAGATAGGTACAGTATTCACCACTCACGCTACTATGCTAGGAAGGACTATTGCAGGTTCGGGACGTGATTTGTATGCAGAACTTGAAACAATAAATCCTGATGAAGAAGCAAAGAATATGGGTGTGCAGGCAAAGCACCTTACAGAAAAAGCATGTGCAACCAAGACAGATGTTTTTACCACAGTTTCTGAGATAACATCAATAGAAGCAGAGCACCTTCTTGGAAGAAAAGCAGATGTTCTTGTCCTTAACGGTCTGGACATCAGCAAATTACCTACATATGAAGAGGATGCGTACAAGCATAGGCTCAACAGGGAAAAAGTACACGAGTTCCTTCGTTATTACTTCCTGCCTTATTATTATTTTGACATAGAGAACACTCTCCTCCTATTCCTTGTAGGACGATATGAATTCAGAAATAAGGGCATAGATATGACTATCAAGGCGCTTGCTCAACTCAACAACAAGCTTAAGGATGAGAAGTCAGACAGGACAGTCATCTGCTTCCTATGGGTTCCTCGAGAAGTCAAAGGTGTAAGAAATGATATATCTGTAAACAAGACCTCATATCTTACTCTAAAAGATTTTGTAGAAGAGCACACACCACACATACAGACAAACATAGTGCGAAACATAATAAGAGAAGGTCTGAAGGATAAGATGGATATTGATGCTGTCAACAAGGATATATTTGACAGTGAGTTCAGGCATAACATAAAAAGACTCGAGTTGAATTTCGCTAAGAAAGGTAACCCTCCACTCTCAACACACAATATACCTTTTGAAGATAAAGACTCAATAATAAACGCATTGAAATCAAACGGTCTGGAAAACAAAGAAGATGATCGTGTGAAGGTTATATTCTACCCGATATATCTTTCTGGTGTAGATGGTCTCACAGACCTAAGCTATTATGATGCAATGAATGCCTGTCATCTGGGGCTTTTCCCGTCTTATTATGAACCCTGGGGTTACACACCTCTTGAATGCGGAGCGCTTGGTGTACCTTCACTTACCAGCGACTTGAGTGGATTCGGACGTTTCCTTCTTCAGAAGACTGATGGTGATGAAGGAATATATGTGATAAAAAGGTATCAGGCAGATCCTGATGCTGCACTAAAGGCATTCGAAGACGTACTTTACAAGTTCGCAAAATTTAATGAAGAACAGCGAGTTGAGCAAAAGATCAAGGCAAAAGAGCTTGCAAATCTTGCTGACTGGAAACAGCTTGTGAAGAATTATTTCAAAGCACACAATCTTGCGATAAAGAAGTGTTACGGAGGTTAGATTAATATGATTAACGTTGCAATAAACGGTTTTGGTAGAATAGGTAGGATGGTTTTGAAAGCAGGTATTGATGATCCTGATATCAATTTTGTAGCAGTCAATGACTTGACAGATACAAAGACTCTAGCACATTTAATGAAGTATGATTCAGTGCATGGAATTTTCAAGGGAACAGTTGACTTCAGACCCGACGCATTGATAATTAATGGAAAAGAGATAAAAGTAGTTTCTGAAAAAGATCCTGCAAGTCTTCCTTGGGAAAGTATGGCTGTTGATGTGGCCATAGAGAGCACTGGAAGATTCACTAAGAGGAATCTGGCTTTGAAACATATTGAAGCTGGTGCTAAAAAGGTTCTTGTATCCGCACCTTGCAAGTGTGATGCAGGTGAAAAACCTGTCAAGACCATTGTTATGGGAGTCAATGAAGACCAGCTCACTGATGATATTATTGTAAGCAATGCATCCTGTACAACAAATTGCCTTGCACCTATGGTAAAAGTGATTGAGGATAATTTCGGGATTGAAAAAGGGTTCATGACAACAATCCATGCGTACACTGCTGATCAAAGAATTGTAGATGCACCTCATAGGGATCTTAGGCGCGCAAGATCTGCTGCTGTTTCAACGATTCCCACAACTACTGGTGCTGCAAAAGCAATAGGGAGTGTAATACCTTCTTTGAAAGGAAAGCTTGACGGATTCGCTGCAAGAGTTCCTGTGCCTGACGGTTCACTAACAGATCTGACTGTACTTCTGAAAAAAGACACCACAAAAGAAGCTGTAAATGAACTTTTCAAGAGCGTATCTGCTCACCACATGAAAGGTATAATGGAATACAGTGAAGAGCCTTTGGTGTCAGTAGATATAATAAGCAATAGTCATTCATGTATCTTCGATTCAGGCATGACTAATATCATTGGTGGCAACCTGCTAAAGATTGTTGGTTGGTATGATAATGAATGGGGTTATTCCAATATGATGATTGATCTGGTAAAAGTCATGTCAAGGTGATATTGAATGCCTGCAATGCCTACTCTGAAAAACGCCTATATTGGTGAGAAAAAGGTCATTGTTAGGACTGGCTTTGACGTGCCTGTAGATGATACAGGAAAAATAACTGATGATAGCAGGATAAGGGCATCCATACCAACTATACGTTATCTTCTGGACCATGGCGCGAAACAGATAATAATCATAACACACATTGGAAGACCTAAGAATCATGAACAGATTCTCTCCACAGGCAATGCTGCAAAGAGAGTTTCTGAACTCATAGAAGAAAAAGTCATTAAGATTGATGACTATGGTCAGGCAGGTCTGCCCAGTCCTGATGATGCAAGAATCATCATGCTTGAGAACCTCAGGTTTGATTCGCGTGAGAAAGACAAAGATATTGAAAAGCGAGACAGTTTTGGTAAAGAGCTGGCATCACTTGCGAACATTTATGTGAATGATTCATTCTCCACATGCCACAGAGACCACGCATCCATGACATCTGTACCAAAATTCCTACCTTCATGCGCAGGGATTTCTGTTGAACAGGAAGTAGAGACAATCAGTAAAACCATTACTGATCCTAAACACCCATTCGTATCGGTTATTGGAGGATTAAAAGCAGACAAACTTAACGCAGTCATCAATCTCCTTGACCGAGTCGATAAGGTACTCATAGGAGGTGCTCTTGCTTTCACATTGTTGAAAGAGTTTGGAAAGAATGTAGGAGACACAAAAATTGACAGCGAGGGACTTGATGGTTTTAAAGATCTCATAGACAAAATAAAAGACAACCCTAAGGTATTGCTACCTGTTGATTGTATTGTCGCAAACAAGTTCGCTAATGACGCAGATGCAAAAGTCTGTTCAGTAAATGAGATAAAGCCTGGTTGGATGGCGTTAGATATTGGTCCTGATACTATCAATATTTTCAGAAAAGAACTCAGTCAAGCAAAGACAATCATATGGAACGGTCCAATAGGTGTTTTTGAATTTTATAAGTTTGCTGAAGGTACAAAGCAAATCGCAACTGCTATTGCAAATTCTGACGCGGTGAGTGTTGTCGGAGGTGGTGATTCAGGTGCTGCTGTAGAAAAAATGGGGCTAAAGGATAGTATGACTCTTGTCTCTTCAGGTGGAGGAGCTTCATTAAGACTATTTGAAGGTAAAGACCTAATCGCATTAAAAGCATTATACAAAAATTAAGCAAGTGGACTAATAATAATGAAAAAAAAGAGCACAAGTAAGAAATTTGATGTCATATGCATAGGATCTGCTACAGTGGATTGTTTTATCCAGCTTCCAGGTAGTTTTGCCAAAATAAAACAAGGATGTAAACTTCTTGTCAAAGATATTGATATCATGACCGGTGGTGGTGCGACAAACGTTGCTGTAGGACTTCGAAGATTAGGTATGAAATCGGGTTTTATAGGTGAAGTCGGTGAAGATCACTCAGCATATATTGTTAAGCGTGAACTTGAAAAAGAGAATGTTGAATTTCTTGTTAAACAACACTCAAGACACCACACTGCATATTCTGTAATACTAGAACCTAAAGGAGGTGACAGAGCCATACTTGTTTACAAAGGAGCAAGCAGTTATCTGCACCCAAGTGAGTTGAAAGGTGTCCCTCTTAACACGAATTGGTTCTATTTCGCTTCAGTCATAGGTTCTTCTCTTAAGACTCTTTCATCGATTGCAAAAATAGCCAAAGAGAAAAAAACAGATGTTTTTTTTAATCCTAGCGGATACATGATCAATAAATGCAGCAAAGAGACTAAGCGATTTCTTGCTGTAACAACCATATTGTCTGTGAACAAGGAAGAAGCACAGGCGCTATTAAAATCAAGATCAAA
Organism: Candidatus Woesearchaeota archaeon; assembly: GCA_013203345.1. Taxonomy (GTDB): domain Archaea; phylum Nanobdellota; class Nanobdellia; order Woesearchaeales; family UBA11576; genus JABMQF01. Next base: position 2,817 of record JABMQF010000131.1, on the reverse strand, counting down.
AAGCCCTAATGTACTTCTAAAAGGACTAATAGAATTAGGCCCAAAAGTCTGCATTTTAACTGATGGCAGCAAAGGCGCATTAGTGTATGATGGGAAAAACTTAGTACATCAAAAACCTAAAAATATAAAGCCTATTGACACAACAGGGGCAGGTGATTCGTTTAATGCAGGTTTCCTTGCAGGTTATATATTAAAGAAATCATCTTCTCCAAAAGAAAGACTGGTTTTCGCTGCCAGTATGGGAACAAAGAATGCTGAGTCAGTCATCAGGCATATCGGTGCAAAAGCAGGTCTGTTGACCAAAAGAAAGATCAATTACTAATAGGCCATTAATAAATATTAATTACAGGTGATATCATGTTGGTTTCAAACAAAACACTACAAAAAAAAGCAAGAAAAGGAAAGTATGCAGTAGGCGCATTCAATGTTTATGATATGGAGTCTGTGCAATCAGTTGTTCGAGCAGCTGAGCTTGAGAAATCTCCGGCAATAATAGCGACTACAGAGGGTGCTATAAAATATGCTGGCCACGAATTCATAGCAGAGTTGATAAGGCTTGCTGCTAAAAAATCAAAAATAAATTATTCTTTACATCTTGATCACGGACAGGACATGGATATAATCAGGAATTGTATAAAACTAGGTTACACATCTGTGATGATAGATGCTTCACACCACCCATTCGAAGAAAACATCAGGATTACAAAAGCAGTAGTAGGTATGGCGCATCGCAAAGGTATTTCTGTAGAAGCAGAGCTGGGCACCATAGGTGGTGTTGAAGATGCTATCAAGACAAGAAAAATTTTGTTGACAGACCCTCAAGATGCAAAAGAATTTGTAGAAAAAACAGGTTGCGACACATTGGCTGTAGCAATAGGAACAAGCCACGGAGCTTACAAATTCACAAAAAGATCAAAACTTGCAATAGACAGGTTAATACAGATCTGCAAGGTAGTTGATGTACCTCTAGTACTTCATGGAGCTTCTGCAATACCTACAAGGATAGTTCGTAAAGCAAAGCTATTTGGTGCTGTGCTGGGTAATGCAAAAGGTGTTGCGAACAATGATGTGCAATTAGCTATAAGAAATGGTATTTCAAAGGTAAATATAGATTCTGATCTTAGACTGACTTTTGACGCAGCTATCCGTGAAACTCTCAAAACACACCCAGAGATTTTCGATCCAAGAAAAATATTAGGTCCTGCAAGAGATGCTATGACCGAGACTGTCAGGCAGAAGATGAGACTTTTCGGATCATCTGGCAAGGCAAACAAATAACACATCAACATACAATTACACTAATACACCGATAATAATTTAAACAATATCAAATACAATATATCAAATTAGGTCAGGTGTTAATATGGTTATCATAATAGTAAATTTCAAGACATATCAAAAAGCAAGTGGAGAAGAAGCTGTAAAGCTCGCACGTATTTGCGAAAAGGTGGCAAAAGATACAAAAGCAGACATAATGGTCGCTGTGCAGAATGTTGATCTGTTCCATGTTTCAAAAGAGGTTTCAATACCTGTTCTTGCTGAACATGCTGACCCAGTCAGTTACGGCGCACATACAGGCAAAGATCTGCCAGAATCTCTTGTTGACAATGGAGCTACAGGTGTGATTGTTAATCATTCTGAGGATAAAGAAGAGCTGGTAGATATTGAGACAGTAATAAAGCGCGCAAAAGGTATCGGATTACAGACTATTGTCTGCGCTCCAAGTCCCGAATCAAGTGAAGCAATTGCCGCGTTCTCTCCTGATTTCATAGCTGTTGAACCTCCTGAACTTATAGGTGGTGATATATCAGTATCCAAGGCAAAACCTGACCTGATATCTAATACAATAAGACTTGTTAACAAAGTCGACAAACAAATACCCGTACTCTGCGGCGCAGGTGTCAAAGACAGTGAAGATGTGCGTATCGCCCTTGAGTTGGGCTGCAAAGGAATCCTTGTCGCTTCTGGAATTACAAAAGCTAAAGACCCTGAGAAGGCTTTGCGCGAGTTAGTATCTGGAGGTGTATGATGCTTAATATTGATATTGCTAACCTGAACATCAAGAATTATTCTTCTTTGAAGAAAAAACTTTCAGATATAATGGGTATGGAGACTCCTTCTTTTGAAGAACACAAAGAGGATATCGAATTACTTAAGGCAATAATCACAAATCACCGTCGGTTCAATAACTTGATTCTCATAGGGAATGGAGGATCGAACACATCGTTCAAGGCATTCCATCAAGCGCTAGTTCCTCTAAATAACAAAAAAAAGGCTTTCATACTAACTACCATGGAACCTGACCTGATAAAAGATTTAAAAGATACATTTCCAAAGAGAAAGACTCTAATCATGCCTGTATCAAAATCAGGAAATACTGTCGGTACGCTTGAATCCATGTTTGCATTCAATGATTTTAAGACTCTGGCAGTTACTGGTGGTGGCGCTCTTGACGCAATAAGTAAAAAGCTCAGCATCGATACAATCAATCACCCTGATGTTGGCGGTAGATTCTCTGCCTTCACGTCATGTGCTTACGCACCATCATTATTCTTTGGTATCGACGTGGATGGTGTTGAGAAGGGTGCAAGGTCTATGTACGAAAAATGCAGACCATCTATCTCAATTGACCAGAACCCAGCACTCCAGATTGCAGCTTCCCTATTCCTTCTTGACAAGAAAGGGTACAAAGAAATATTCTGTCCAATATACTCTTCAAGGCTTAGCGGATTCCAGAACCTTATAATGCAATTAATGCATGAAACAGTTGGTAAAGAAGGTAAAGGTCAGACCATGATATGTGCAGACGCTCCTGAC
>JABMQF010000130.1 GCA_013203345.1 Candidatus Woesearchaeota archaeon | reverse complement strand
TTCATCATCAAACCATTCATCTTCAGCATTATCATTCTTTTTTGCCATTTAGTAATCACCTTGATACAAGCTATTTTTCCATTATATAGTAGGGATTCTCGAAGAGTCTTTGTATAAATAATTTTCCTAACTGATTTTATTACTATTAAGATACTAATGAAGCTTTCAAAAGCTCTCTTAGCAAGAGATATAAACAAGAAAGGTATCCAATATATCATGTTCTCAGCAAAATCAGAAGATAGGATATACATCGCAGGGCGTATAACCGACCCTAAATCAAGGAGTTACACCTGCCGTGAGTGTGACGATCCTGTAAGTTATGTGAAATCCACAACAAGGAGTTTTAACATACATGTTTCTGAACACTTCAGACATATGCCAGGAAGTCAAGAATCTCACCCAGAAAGAAGACCTACCTGGCAGAGAGGGGATATTGTTAATTGCATGATTAAAAATATTGAAAATTATGATCAATTCGGTTTCGAGAATGTTCTGGATTTTGACCCTGAAGTAAGATATACTGATCAAAGTATAGATTTCGTAGCTGATCTTGTCATTCGAGAGCTTACATTCAATAAACCCAGAGATACTGCAGTTTTTATAGAATCAGACAGTTTCAATTCTAATGAACTAAAAAAAAACATTGACTATCTTTCTTCAAACAACATAGCATCAATGGTTGTGCTCTCAGCACACGGCACTAAAAACAAAAATGGCGATTATTTAAAACCAGAATATAGGAAGCACACATCTCAAACCATTGCTAATCTAGGTGGTAATGAAACAGAGCTTTATGATATACAAGGGCGTAATGTATATTTTGATCACGACAAACAGACATTTGACGTTTTAAAGTTCAGAAAATATACAGAGTTTTATGAAAAATCAAGAGAGTTCAATAAAAATTTCACAAAAGCTCCTGGACATCAGACATTCAAGAGAAAAAAAATACCTATAGTTGAGACAAGAACTTCAAATTTTGGCATACAAAGAGTCAAGAGAGGTGATTTATTATTGGCAAGACCCATTACTTTCTTTGATTATCTTTTCAAGATAGAAGAAAGAACAGATAATGAAGAACAGCGTAAGCTAAATGATGAAATTAGCGAAAGACTTTCTATAATGATTTCTGGAATAGATAAGGAATATCTTTTAGAGCTTAGCAGAAAACACGGTAAAGAAAAGCTCGGCAATTTCTATGTTGATGAGTAATCTGTAATATCTCAGTCTAACATTAGCCAACTAGCCATTATAATAAAGAAGAAGAATAAAAAAAAAGTATTTACCCAAACAATCTATTGAACCAACTGATGATCTTCTGGATAAAGTTTGAACTTACACAATTTTGGTCTACACAGACATTCGAAGTACACTCAAAATTGTTATCACAGGTTGAATCCTCCACCTGTTGATCAACGAACATACCTTCATCTAAGCAGAACATGCCTGATTTCCTATAGCCAAAAGGATAGCACTTGTCTTCAAGAGGGCAGGAGTCCTTGCAGATAAGCATCTCTTCCTGTTCTTCATCTATCTCTTCTTCAATAGGTTCTATAGCCTCTTCCTGTTCTTCACCCATATATTCTTCAGCAGGTTCTGTAGGCTTCTGTTCTTCACCTGTCACTTCTTCAGGTTTTACCTGCTCTGCAGCCACCACTTGCGCCTCTGCCTCATCCTCTACATAGCATTCTATAGCGACGCTGAAATAGTTGACTCCGCATTTATTGTAGCACTTGGTTCCTGCTTTGCACACAAGTTCATTACAATGACCAGAACAGATTGCTTCAGCTTTCTTCTTCCACACATCTGAAGATACACATGTGGTCTGGCTTCCCTGCTTGTCCCTTTTGCCGTCAAAGCATTGCCAGCTCGCAAACCTGAATCCTGTTCCGCGGATCTCTTCCTCTGTCACTTCCAGCTCTGAGCCGCATTTGAACTCTGCTTTCTCTTCAGTCCCGTCCATGAGTGTCTTTGCATATCCACCGCAAGAACTTTTCCACATCATCGCACTGCCTTTCGCACCAGAGGTAATAGCTATGCATGACTCCACACCAGTACAGGAGTGCCCTCCTTTAGAATAACATTTCTGCTCTTTATCAGAATCTATAAACACGCACTTTACATTCTCTTTTACTGTAGGTGCTGGAACAACTTGTACAGAATCTACCACTTGTTGTGCAACAGTTTCTGTTACCGCTTCTATGACCTGAGCACATTCAAACTCGGCTTTCTCTTCAACCCCGTCGACAACAGTTGTTGCATACCCACCGCACGAGCTCTTCCATGTCAGCTTCTTGCCGTGCTCACCAGACACAATGACTGTGCATGACTCTGTACCAGTACAGGAGTGCCCTTCTGCACTATAGCACTTGTGCTCTTCATCAGAACCCATGAACACACACTTTACATTCTCTTTAGACATTGACGCGCCCTCAGCAGAGACAAGGGTCATCAATCCAATAATCATCAGACATATTGCCAGTATTATTTTTGATTTCATCTTAAGCGCAACCAATGCTCATTATTGTTTATAAATGTTATTGTGAAGATGTTATTGTGAAGAAATATGCAGGATAGAGGTGAACAATATAATCCCTATTAAATACCCTGAGCTGAAAACACAAAATCAATAACCCTCCCAAAACAATTATAAATACAAAAAAACCTCTTGTATCAATGGAAGAAAAAAAGAAAGTTGGTGTAGGATTTGGAGTGATGATTCTAAAAGAGGGCAAGGTCTTGCTTGGAAAGCGCCACGAAGATCCTGAAAAAGCATCAAGTCTGTTGAATGGTGCGGGAACCTGGACAATGCCAGGCGGCAAATTAGATTTTGGGGAAACATTTGAAGAAGGCGCAAAAAGAGAGACAATGGAAGAGACAGGGATAACACTGAATAATTTTGGTGTGATCTGCGTCAATAATGATATGGTTGAGACTGCGCATTTCATCACAATCGGTCTATTCTCTGATGATTTTGAAGGAGAACCACAAGTCATGGAACCTGATGAGATAACTGAATGGCGCTGGTTTGATTTAGATGAGTTGCCAAATCCGATGTATTTTCCAAGTGCGAAAGTCCTTGAAAACTATAAAAACAAGAAGTTCTATATGCCTCAGTAGGGTAAGTTCCTAATTCAATTTAATCACACAGTTAAGTGATTCCGAGGCACGTCGTCACGAAATGGCGACAAAAAACCGTCGGGAAAAACTTATGAAAATCTTATATATCCTGCATCATTCACAATCATGATATGACAAATAAGGTTGTTGATTGTGTGGCGGGGATGCAATGGGGTTCAGAAGGCAAAGGTAAAGTAGTTGCGTATCTGGCTAAGGAATACAACGCAGTCATAAGGTCAGGTGGTCCGCAGGCAGGACATACTTTTTATCTTGATGGCATGAAATACGTCAATAGGCAAGTGCCTTGCGGGGTAGCCAACCCTGATTGTAAACTTTATCTATCTGCAAATAGTCTGGTCAACATAGATGTCTTAGCTAAAGAACTGTCTTGTTTTAGCATATATCCTGATAGATTGATGATAGATGATCATGCGATGGTTGTCACTGCAGAACATGCAGAAATGGAAAGACTGGCATCATTGAAAGAAAAGTTAGCCTCTACACTGGAAGGGGTCGGTGCAGCACAATCAGAAAAGGTATGGAGAAGAGCGAAACTTTTTGACTTCCATGCTTCTGAAGACCCTGAGTTATACTTCTTTTGTGATGACACAGTGCGAGCAATAAATGAACAGATCAATAATGGTCATCCAGTCCTGCTTGAAGGGACACAAGGATTTGGATTATGTCTGAACTTAGGTTCTTATCCGTTTGTGACAAGCAGGGACGTCACTGCTTCTGCTCTTTTAAGTGATGCAGGAATTTCACCCAAACATCATAACCAGACCATAGGTGTGATGAGGACGTATCCAATAAGGGTCGGGGGAAATAGTGGCCCGACTGAATCCAAAGAGATCGATTGGAAAGAGGTCACCAGGAGATCAAGATCTCCAGATCCAATTCTGGAATACACAACAGTCACTGGAAGAGTCAGGAGGGTTTTTGAGCAATCCTATCCTGTATTGGATAGAGCCATGACCGTGAATCGACCAGACCAGATCGCTCTTATGTTTCTTGATTATATCAATCATGATGATTTTGGAAAAACATCATTTGATGGATTATCACCTGAATCTCAAGAATATGTCTATTCATTAGAGAATCGGTTAGGGACACCTATTACACTGATCGGAACAGGACCTGAAGAGATTCACATGATAGACAGAAGAACAGAAGAACAGCGAGCAGTTCCTGTATCAGAGCCCTGGTTGAATGACTTTTTCCCGTCAAATACATATGGGCATCCATGGGATTCTGGTTTTATTGAACAGTTTATTGACAGAAAGATGACAGATAGACAAGGCGAACCTTTCAAAAGAAGGATCTTCCTGAGTGATTATTAGAGATTGACCAGTTCTATTTGTTGGGGTCAGTCAATCAAGCGTACACAGCAATAACTAAAAGTTTGTCAAAATTATATACGCAAGGCCTATCACCGACCTTAAGGTCGGGGTATTACTGCCTTGCAAATTGTTTCAAACCGCAGGTTTGGAACACCAACGCAGTTCTGCGTTGATTGATTGACAAACTTTTAGGGATTACAAATTGCACCCTAAAGGGTGGGGTATTGAACCCGTGCAATTTGAAATAAAATACAAAGATTTATATATGATTGTCATAGTATCTATGACGATTGATATAAAATGTATGACAAAACAGAAATTAGGATTTTGGAACAGATCTATCTTAATCCCGGGATCCATAAGAGGGAACTCTCCAAGCAACTCAAATTAGGAATGCCATCTATAGATTATGGGCTTAAAAAAATAAACAAGATGATTAAACAGAAAAAGACTGGTAACCAGATTAACTATTTCTTGGATTACTCAAAAAAAATGCTTAGTTCAGCACTTGGCACTGTTGAACATTCCAGACTGGAGAGACTCCCAGCAAAAATAAGATTATCTGTAAATGATTTCTTAAAAGAATTAGACGAAAAACCAATAATTGCCGTTATTTTTGGTTCTTACGCAAGTGGTACTCATACAAAGAACTCAGATATTGACATTTTGTTAGTTTTTCAGAAAATTGAGGGTTCTAAGAAAATTGAAAATACTGCAAAGAAAATCAGCATGAAAACTAATACGCAGTTAAATCCAGTTTATCTTAGTTATCAAGAGTTCAAAGAATCATTCCACAATTCAACCAAGGAATTTTTCAAAAAGCTTAAGAAATCCAAGATGATTCTTATTGGAATGGAATGGTGGAGACAATTAACTGATGAAGAGGCCTAATTGGAAGCTTTGGTTAAAGGACAAGAATGAATGTAAATTTTGGCTGGATACTTACATCAAGAAAAAAATTCTCAAAAAAGTTTCTGATGAATCAAAACTGCACATAAAGAGAACCGACCATAATCTGACTTTTGCTAATTGGATCATTGAGAAACATAAAGACGAAATTCCAGAGGTCTTTGGAAAAGATACTTTTTACGATTGGGTAATCAGCATTTATTACTATGCAGTCTATCATGCTGCTTTAGCTTTAATAAGCAAAGAGGGTTTCACTTCAAAGAATCATTCCGCCACATTATGTTTCTTGATTTATCATCATTATCATTTACAGAATGCTCTGGCCAAGGAAGATGTTGAATTGATCGCCAGTTCTTTAGAAAAAGAATACATTGAGACTCTTGGCACTTCAAAAGAACTACGAGAAAAAGCTTGCTACAATATCCATGAATCATTTGAGAAGAAATTAGCTGAACAGATCAAAGAAGAGGCAGTTGATTTTGCGAATAAGATTAAATTACTTCTTTCTTAATTTCATCAAGAAAAAGTCAGTAATTTGTTCCACATAGTCTATTTCCCTAACATGATTATCATTGTTAGGATGTTCATAACATCATGATTTAGAGAAGTTTTGATAACCCAGTCACAGCATCAGTAAGATATCATAAAACCTTTAAATATGAGTAGACCTTCAGACATAACATGCCAAAATCAACATTCTTACAAGAAGGGGGAAACAACCCCAAAAACAGGGTGTGGAGCTTCCTGATAGTCCATGCAGAATATGATTATTCTATGATAGACATAGCCCGCTTTGCGGATGTCGGCTACACAACCTTAAAGCAGATCTGGAAAGAATTCAAAGAGCAGAACATAGTGACAATGACGCGCGTTGTCGGAAAAGCTAAAATGTACAAGCTGAACAGCGACAACCCTGTTGTCAACAGGTTCATCGATTATTACTGGGCTGTTGTCGAAGCAGCAGTCAGGCGCGAGAACGACATCAAAGAAGAAAAGGAGAACACACATCATGCAGTATCAATGCCTGTTTCTGCAAAGGGAATTTAAAGAACATAACAATCAAGAATTCTAGTAGCCACCACCAAGTGGTAAAAAATAGAAAACATTATAAGTGGAAACATAGCTCAGAGTGTTATGAGTAAGAGATTATACCTAATTGGAAGCAACCATTGTGATCATGATTTCAAATGGTTACTGGAACAGATCCAGGAGATACAACCAGATTGCATCACACTAGAACAAAAGATAGATACTGCCGGAGGTATACGCAGACAATTCGAGCACCCTTTGGATCAGATATTGAAGCGACATCAGGAAACATCAGGTCTTTTCGGGGAATTTGCCGCAGGGATATATCACGCAAGACAAAACAATATTCCTGTCTTCTGTATCGATGAGTACCAACCATTCTATGTTGCTTTGCTCGCAGATATGAATCAAGGAGACAATTATGCGATATTAGGCGGTAAAAAACACCTGCAATTAAATTATCACACTCTTGAAGAGACTAAGTTCGAGAATGCGACAAGACGAAATAAGTTCATGGGCATAGGGATAGATTACTTTTTTCAAGTTAACAAGTATAACAAAATAGTTCATATTGGAGGAAGAGAACACTATGATAGAGATAGATGTGTACCCCTGCAAGACATTGTAATCGCTAATTCAATCCAGATCATTGACGCAGTGAACAAGACACGAGTCAATCATCCCACCAATTCTAGGCAAGCAAAGCAATATGCAAAGGAGCACATACAGCAACCAACAACGATATAAACCAAAACTCCCAACACCCCGTCATGCAAAAGATACAAAAAATCTACACAACCCTTATGAATTCTTACGGCCCACAGGGCTGGTGGCCTCTCACTCCTAAAGGATCTACAAAGACCATTCATCATCAAGGCCCTCCCGTAACTGATACTCACCGCTTCGAAATAATGCTCGGCGCAATCCTGACGCAGAACACTGCCTGGACAAATGTCGAGAAAGCTTTAGAACAATTGCACACAAACAAATTAGTTTCGCCAAACCAACTCCTGCAGACAAATAAAAATAAGCTCGCAAAGCTAATCCGCAGCGCAGGCTATTACAACCAAAAAGCTGAGCGTCTCAAGATAATAAGCAATTTCATAAAAGACCACACAATCAAAACACTCTTATCTCTTAACAAAGACATTCTACGTAACATACTCCTAGAAATAAAAGGCATCGGCCCAGAGACAGCAGATTCTATATTGCTTTACGCTTTTGAAAAACCAAGCTTTGTGATTGACACATACACCAAGAGGATATTCTCAAGAATTGGCATCTGCGAAAAAAACATAGCATACGATGACCTGCAGAAGATGTTCGAGCAGAACCTCAACAAGAACCTAACAACATATCAGGAATATCACGCACTGATAGTGGAGCTTGCCAAACAGCACTGCAAGACAAAGCCCATCTGCAACAACTGTCCAATACAAAGAATGTGTGAAAAGAATGTGTGAGTTTCAATATTCAACGGCAGCACAACGCCCCGATGCATTCCTTGATTAGTTTTACTTGTCTTGTAGGTGCAGTAGGAGGTTTTGAGTCCCTCTCAAATATGTATTGTTCATCATCTCTAAATGATCTGTCTGTCAAGGCAAAGTATACTCTAACAGGATAATCGCATAATCTCTCTTTAACAGGCAGTCCCATTAAATTTCCACAGCGTCGAAGATAGTCTGCGCCCTCATCAAGTATCCTACCCATGTCAGAATCAGGTGAGACCACTGCGACCTGTTTGCCGTCTACAATAGATAAGTACAACCCTGCTGCTACAAGCTGCTCATCAGCATGTTGACCATTGTGTTTTGCAGGAATACAATTATATCTCCAGGAAAAATCCTTCTTTGCTTTTGACATGGCTGAAACAATTGAAATTTTATTCTCAAGATCTTCGAAACGCAGAGCAACATCTGGATTGAATACCTTTTTGCGTGCTTTCTTACACATAAGCCTCTGCTGGAACGTGATTGTCTCAAGAAGCTGCCTTTTGTACTGCGTGGACTCATCCTGTTTCTCATGGTATCTTATAGCGTTCTGCTCATGTTTGGTGAGTTTCTCAAGCTTACCATGGACAATACTCTCAAATCTCTGCATCTCTTCATACACCAGAGGAGTTGTCCTTACATTAGATGCAGTGAAAAACTCCTTCATAGTCTTGAAGTACTCTGAAATGTCCTCAAGCACTTGCTCATCCAGATCTTGAAACCTTTGTGCATCAAAGAAATGACGCGAATACCAGTTAGGGTGTCCTGAGCGCATAGGCTCTCCATCAAGAAGTATAATCTCTTCCCCATCAAGAAGATCAAGCATAGAATACTCTATTTCTCCAGACATCTCAACAGCACCAACAACACCCATAATTGCAGGAATCATGCAATTGTATATAAAACTTAGTCATAAACATACAGATACTCCACCACATCAATACTCAGTTAACCTTTTATATCCACATAAACCACCAAACATCCATGGCAATCGGCAACACAGAAATCGAAATCAAGATACCTTTGGAGAAGGATGAGTTCCTGCGTATAAGAGAGAATCTGAGAAGCAATGCAAGATTCCTCAATTCTTCGCATCAGGTTGATGAGTATTTCTCTCCAGCGCACCGTGATTTCCTTAAGCCGCAGCACCCTTTTGAATGGTTGAGAATAGGCAAGAGGTCTGGGAAGACAATAATCAACTACAAGCATTGGTATCCTGAGAATGCTGACAAGACAACTCATTGCGATGAGTTTGAGACAGTAGTGCATTCTCCTGAGCAGCTTAGGTTGATCTTCGGCTCCCTTGATATGCGTCCGCTAGTCACTGTGGACAAGCAGCGAGATATCTTTGTCCACAACAATGAGCTGGAGATAGCGCTTGATGAGGTAAAGGAATTAGGTTATTTCATGGAGATAGAGACCATGAAGGACTTCGGCTCTGTTGATGCCGCGCGTGATGCGCTTTTCAGTTTCGCCCGCTCTCTCAATATAGACGCCTCGAGGTATGTCCCGAGGGGCTATCCATTCCTACTGATGGAGAAAAGAGGTTTGATGTAAGGGTCACTAATTCTCAGAACACAGACACATCATAACATTTAAAAACCCTAATATTTAAATACTATATTAAGTATTAATAGTACATTCCACTATGGATACGTAAAAGAGGTGTTTAATGGAACTGTCAACAGTAGTCTTGGTTATAGTAATTGCAATCATGGCAGTCGTCATTATGAAGATTCTCAAAAAAGCAGCTTCTTTTGCTTTTTCTATTGCAGGTATTATCGCAGTTGTATGGCTAGTCATTGCAGGCATGAGGTATCTGGATGAAAATAATCTAAGAAAGAACCTGCTGGAATCCAACAGCCTGTATCTTCTCGAAGACCAAGGAGATATCATGGCAGGTTTTGCGACAATCCAGGGCAATGTGCCTACATCGATTGAGGAGATTGATGATCCAGTTTTAAACATTCATGATAGTTTCTACAAGGTATTTCTTGTCAGGAGAGATTCTATGGAAGAACGCACAGCTCTTGTTCTCGGCGCAGCAGACGACAAAGACCGTCTAGAACTGTTCAAGAATTATATAGACAACAATTTACTGCAAAATGATTTTGTTACAAAGCTTGTTCAGAAAGAAAAACAAGGACAAATAAAGGTTTACAAGGAGACAATCGCTTTCAAGCATGGTTTCAGCGAGGTGCTGGGAAAATAGTCAAGCAACACTTGATTGGAACATGCACGTTATCATTCTTAATTTCAATTATTCTATTATCCGCATTATGCGTTGCTGAAACAGAGGTTTTCGATGGAGAGATATTATCAGGGGAGTCCATAGACATTGATGACTTCACATTTATCATCACTATGAACAAATATGCAACCGCAATCTTTGTTGATGGCGGAGAGATGTTTCAGACAATCGCATTAAATGACTGTGAAAAGATGGAAGCATTCAGGATTTGCTTTGACAACACAACATATGATGAAGAGGATAATGAACTTTATACTGTGATTAGAATTTTGCGAAGAGAGCCTGATATCACAATACTCAGAACCGCTAATGAAACAGAGATTTATGTGGGCAAAGAATCTCAAGTCACCATAACAATGACAAACACAGGCGATCATGCAGAAGAGGTTATTCTGACTGATGATTATCCTACGAGCATTGAGATCAGCGAGATGGATGGTGGTTGCAGGATACATGAAAATCAGGTTTACTGGAATGGTCATCTTGATGAAGGTGATGAGCAAATATGCACATTCAACATTAAAGCGCTAGAGGAATTTCATCAGAGCCTTGTAGCAAAGCTAGTATACTGGGATGGTTTCAAGTATGTTGAGGAGTTCTCTACGACAATGACTATTGATTTTATACCTGTTGTTGAAATATTCATTGCATTAGTCAGAGAGGATTACGAAATTGATGGTAATTCTTTTGATTTTGATGAAGAAAACCCTTCAGCAAGCATTGGTGAGACTGTAAGGCTTATTGTTAATATAACTAACAATTATCCTGATGACATAGATGTTGAAAAAATTGATATTTCTCTTCCTCCAGGACTTGAGTATGCAGGCATAGGATCTCTTAGGTTCAACTACGTGTCAGGAGGAGAAAACTTAAGCAGCATCTGGAGTTCAAAAGCGATAAGAAAAATTAATGACAAGCTTTTGAGATGGACAGGCCGTATCAACGAAAACGATGGTGAAATTTTCATCATCAAATTGAAGACCCGCAGTTCAGGTGAGAATAACATCAATTTTGAAACAATATATGGTTATGATGATCTTGAATTCGAAAAGCGTTCACAGGAAGGATTCAATGTAGGGGATTTGGGAGTCCCTATAAGGATAACAGTAGATGATACAAGCAGGTTATTCTCTGCGCCAGAACGCATGGATGATATTGATGATTCAATTGATATACAGTCACTGCACACATACCGTTTTACAGTTTATGCCCAGAACGCTAATCCTTATTCAGAGTTAGAAGATGTTGAGATAATCATCGATACCGACCTGGCAGACTTCCCAACCAGGAATTATGATATAATAGACGAGCAAGGCCGCGTCCTGCCGTTCAGTGGTGAGATAGTACCTCCTTATGTTGAGAAATCAACATCATACAGTCTCAATGTGACTGTTCATTACACTAACGAGTTTGGCGAAAAACACACCAACAAATCAGAGTTTGATTTTGATGTCCTACCTTTCGATGATGTGAGTATAGAGGTCTCATCTTCAGAGGGAGAATTTCTTGAGAGTGGTGAAGAGACTGAAATCACAGTTGAGTTAACAAATGATATGTTAATAGACCTTAGGGCAGTAGAGGTCAGGGACATCATACCTGAAGTGTTTGATGTGACTGGAATACACAGCCAAAGACTGAAACTGAATAAAGAATCAAATACGGATGTATACAAATATAATATTAAGGTGCCTGTTCTTTTTGTCAAGACAAGATTCAACATCACAACAATTGTGACTTTCTTCAGTAATGACTTAAGAAAAGAGATAAACTTCACAACAATCACACCAATCACAGTCAATCCGCGAGAACCTGATTTGGATTTTGATATGAATCTTGAAGAGCCTAATGATATATTCATAGGAAATCATATACCTGTTGAATACACTATCCGCAACAGGGAATCTGAAGAAACATTGGGAAACATCATCATAAAATTCCCTATCCAGGAAGATATAGATGTTCTCGGTCCTGCTGAATATAATATTGAAAGCCTGGACCCTGGTGAAGAGATAACAATAAGAAATATCATATGGTTTAGACCTAAGAGTGCAGGAAATATAGAAATAGATCCTGCAGTCGTTTTTTTCGAGGATAGTTATGGAAATAGTTTCAGTGAGAACAGCAGTCAAGATACAATAGAAGTTGAATCTGCTGAATTCAACGGTCCTGTTTTGTTCCTTTCAACAAATGCACCAGAGCTGGTTAACAGATCAACAGATTTCAAAATAACAATAAGAGTGCTTAACAACGGAAGTGAACAAACAGATGTGACTATAAAACAAGGAGACATGGAATGGGAAAAGACAGTTTTCCCAAAGTCAACAGAGTTTATTGAGTACACTCTGCGAAAAGAAAAAGATGACAATTACACAATACCTGACCCTGTCGCAACATATCAGGTTCAGGGTATGCAAGCACGAACAAAAGGCAGTGGTGCAATGACAACTGTTAAATTGATGCTAGGAGAACTTGCTGTTGAGATAGAACCAGAAGCTCCTGTTATCGAGGAACAAGAACTGACTAAAAAAACAGAGATGTCATTTGAGGAATATGATCTTCTTCAGCAGGTTGATATGAGAAAAAAAATAATGAAGTATTCTTTGATAGCACTATTAGCGATTTTTGTCATAGTGCTGGCTTATTTTTATTTAAGCTATCTTGGGAAAAAGAAACCCCAAGGACCGTTCATGGAAGGTGGATAACATGGGTCTTATGGACCGTTTCAGAAAAAAAGAGGATGATGACTTCAGCGATCTTGGAGATTTTGGGCTTGACGACCCTTCACCTGCACCAGGTCTTGGAGGCGATAATCTATCACCCCTTGGAGATATGCCAGGCATGGCAAGAGAAGAAGTGCATCCTACCGACAGCTCTATGCAGATAGGTCAGCAGATAGGAATTGATATGCAACCACAGCAACAGCAGCAACCGATGCAACAACAAACAATGCAGCAGCAACCAATACCTTCTCAGACAGGATATGTACAACAAGGCCCTGCACCAATAGCATCTGCACAACAGAACTTCAAACCCCACGAACCAGGATTAAATGATTTGGCAAAGGATGTTGAGATCATTCACGCTAAACTTGATGCTATAAAATCCTCGCTTGATAGCGTGAACCAAAGACTTGCGACAATTGAGAGAATAGCCTCAGGAGACAACAAATCAAGCTCAAGATACACATGGTAAGCACATGACATCACCGAGAACATACAGAAGACTGAATTATCTACAAAATAACCTGTCACTGCTATTGATATCTACAGTAATAGTTATTGTTGACAGAATTGTCAAATTCTACGTAACAGAAAATCTCAAGTTAGGTGAGTCCATACCCGTACTTGGTAGTTTACTCATGATAACAAGGACAGAAAACCCCGGTGCAGGGTTTGGATTACTGCCCGGTATGAATTGGATTTTCATCGGTGCTGCATTCCTTGTCCTTATTCTGATAATGTATTATTACGATGATATAATATACAGACCTATGCTAGTTATATCTGCAGCTTTTGTTGTAGGTGGAACAGTCAGCAATCTTATGGACAGAATTTTCTTTGCAAAAGTTATTGATTATATCAATTTCTCTTTTTGGCCTAATTTCAACATTGCAGACATGTCACTTGTCGTAGGAGTCACTCTGCTCCTAATATATATGTACTCAGGGCATAAAAAGATTGAAGAACCAAAATATAGTCATTATTAGAAGCAAACAAAGGACCCCCATCCCCCAAGAAAAATTAAATATATCATCTAAAGATGTTGTAAAGGAAAAAGTTAGTCAAACATTTTTTTGTAAGCAGGAAACCAAGCTTCTTCATACATAATAATCAGTTCATAGTTCTTGATGATATCGGAAAATTCTGAACGTATTCCGCTAATGATCTCATTAAATTCGAGATAGGATTCAACAACAAATTCTAACTCGAGCTCCCAGGGAGTAAATGTTCTAAGAAAATATATTATTTTTGGATGTAATTTCACATACTCATATAGTGCAGTCATTCTCTTAGGGGGTAATTGCTTAAAATATATGATTGCCTTGAAGAACTCCAGGCCAAGTTTGTTAATATTAATCGAAATTCTATATGCTTGAATAATATCCAAATTCTCAAGATTTTTAATTTTTGTCCGTACAATTGATGCAGTAGTTTCTGTTTTACTAGCAATCTGAGTAATTGGAATCCGTGCGTTATTTGACAAAATTTTCAAAATAAGACTATCTGTTTTATCGAGAGTATTATCTACAGTAATATTTCCCCACAAAATTGATCTATCCCAATCCTTAACTTCTTGAAATTGGTCAGGCAAAAGGTAGTTTTTCAGGTACTGAGTTACATCCACAAGTTCACCCGTTGCCATCTTAATAATTATGTGGTTGAACTTAGTTAGCAAATCATTCTTAATATCATAAAACTCAACTTGATTCTTTGCATTAGTCGCAAATACCATATCCCAATTACCTTCTGATAAACCCATCCAATAGACTGATTCATTATTCTTCAGATAATCTATCAGTTTTCTTTTTTCTTCCTCTATATTTTCTACCTGCAAGAATATCTTAAACAAATGATATCCGATTTTGTTCGGATTAATTGTTGTTAAGTATCCATCAATTATTCCCTTCTTCTCTAACTGAGCAATTCTATACTTCACAGACTCCCTTGACCTTCCAACAATTTTACTAATCTGCGCGTCAGATTTCCTGCAATTCTTATCCAACTCGAGAAGAATTTTCCTATCAATAATATCAAGAGAATATACTTTTCCAAAACCAGACCTTTCTACCATATTTTGACCATAAGTTGATTATATTTATAAGTTTATCTAAAATTCGGTCAAAATACAAACAAAACTTTTACATATATGTTACTACTAACTAAGTACTACAACTCAGAAACGGTTGTGGAAGTGAAACAAAATGAAAGGCAAACAAATAATATCATATCTAAAAGATCGACTTGAAGAAGCACACATATCAACTGTTGGCTCACCAGAAACAGTAAATATCAATAGAACAAGATATTTTGGACCAGTCTGGGAAGCCAGCCGCCCCGGATTCGATGATTTTGTATTTAGAGCAAAACTATTCGCAGGTGAAGCATTCAAGTATAAAATTACTGCAGATGGGATCTTTGAAAAATCAGAAAGACCTGTTGCCATCTATTACCAAGGTTTTGCAAAAAGCCCTGACGAACATTGCTTAGATTATGCAGTACTTGAAGAATGTAATAGCGTTGGGGAAGCATCATTTTATAGCGATTTACAAAATGGCTGTATCAGTAGTTCACTCGACCGCATAAAACCCACCGAACAATGCAAAATTAAACATAAAGGTTTTAAATCCCTTATAACAGACCTAGCAGAAGCAGATATCGATGTTATCGTTGAAGACCTGGCTAAGAGTTTTATCAATGAAGTTTTGAAAAAACAAAATCGCCGTGCATGTGGGGGCGAAGAAGATTTCTATTACCCACCAAAAATAATGGGTTACGATATTACTATATAATACAAAATCTTTAATTTTTTTATATTTATTCTTTCATAATCCTATAGGACTGATTTCCAATCTCTTCTAAATAAATTGCAAAAATATCAGAAGTGTTAGTTTTAAGAAAGTGTCTGCTATTTGTATCAATATTAGAAAAAGAAGTATCCAGTTTCAGAATTCTTCGAACTCATCAAGCATTTTAAGAAGACCTTTTCTCCTAAGATACTCAACCTGATTCTTCCTGTACTTGAGCATGACATCCCCTTTCACATCACCAGTGAACTCCCATGGCTCTATAATCACAAGATCTCCTTCTCTGACCCAAAGCCTTTTCTTGAGCCTTCCAGGTATCCTGCAGTTTCGAGTCTTGCCATCCATGCATCTGACAATCATCCTGCTTCCACCCACTCTCTGCTCAACAATACCAAATGTCTGTGGTTCTTTAGGCACAGGTGTACGAAGTAAAAACGCTTGTTCTTCTTCAGGAGTGTTTGCAGGTTTCTTATGAAACGGTTTTCTATAAGCCATATACCTTCATAAATCCGGGTTCGTTTATAAATATTGTGGTGACTGACTAGTAGAGGCAAAAGTAAGCAGTTTCAGGATATTTGTTTAAAAACAACAAAAACCATAAAAACCCTGACGCATAACAGATGTAAAAGGAGGTACAGCATGAAATATATCAAATCAGAACTTTGTCAGCTCGGATGGATTAGCTGTATGGGTTGCTGCGGACATTCCTTCAAAAACAAGATTTCTGTTGCTAAGGGTATAGAGAAGAATACGTATGAATACATAGATAACAAATCAAAAAACAAAGCTCTGCAGGAATTCATGAACCGCTCAAAAGAACGTCACAGTTCAGGTATTTGCCAAAACCTGGTATATGATAAAGAAAAAGACAAAATATTCTGCCCCATGCATCCTGAACTAAATTCTGGTAAAGACATAAGGCTCGATCATCATTATTGTGACATACTGCATGTCTGCAAGACATCTTTCCTTTTTGATCTTTGGGATAATAAAAGAAAAAATGACTTCCTTAAATTTTTACGTAAAAAATCAAGAAAAGATAAGCTTGACTGGTACACTTACTCATCAAAGATGACAGACAACACTCTGCTTGAAGAGTTTGAAGGCCTAAAATGGGACTGAAAATACCGTCGGAAGTGCAGAGCATACTGAAACAGAAAATATATCATGAACAGAAGATATACCGACTTAAGCAACTTCTTGAAACAAATCCAAAGAACAGCATCATACTTGATTTTGTAGAGGCAGAAGAATATCTTATAAAGAAAAAAGGATTTAAGGCTGCTAAGTTATATGAAAATATAGCTGAAAAAACAGGCGAGCCTAAATGGCTACTCGACCGCATAGCGCGAACCCTTGCAAAGTATGCATATTTTGATATCGGATCAGGACCGATTGACAAAGCGCATGCAATTTTCACTATGAAGCTCGGCGAGGATCCTGAAAAAGCTTGGAAAAAGATAGCAGACATACTCAAAAGAGTCAAAGGATATGGTTATTCTGCGCAGTGCTATGCAAATGCAAACATGCCAGGCACTGCTGCGCGCATGTTCGAGAAACAGCTCAAACAATACCAAAAAGCTGCATGGTATTATGAGCAGGCTGAAGAGTGGATCCAGGCTGCAAGAATGTACAAGAAGTCAAAGATTCCTGACCAGGCAGGCTCATGCTATGTAAAAGCAGGTATGATGAAGATGGCAGTTAAGGAGTGGAAAAAAGCAGGCACTCTGGAGCAGCACAACATAGGAAAACAGATGATGAAAGAAATTCTAAGGAAATGATGAATACGCTGCGCCACCGATATATAGTCCAAAAACATCTTTGCCAAACTCAATAAACACCTTGCCCTGTTTCTTGAATATTAATTCCCACATCATTTGCAACCCTACTCATACTTCCTCTTTGCAGACACAAATCCCAGAAGGAAATAGAATGATCCAATCAAAAAAACCGATGAATATAGTACAGGCATGAATCCATACACTGCATTCCATCTTGAATATTCAATCATCATTGTTCCGATGAAGTATGCGAATACACCTGAAGATAGATACCACAAGGGCGTGCGTATAAGCTTTGCTTTCATTCTTGGATGGATAGCAAGTGAAAAAAGGAACATCAAAGATGTCAATACTGGATAGATGTAGTGCAGTGATCGATGTAATAATGGAAGGCCTTGAACAGCAGGTATTATTGAAACAACAAACAGGAAGTACAACCATAGTAATACTCCGCAGGTAGTTCCAAAGATAAATACCATGTCTCGCTTGTGAAGTTTATGCATCTTTCCTGCGTGATACCAGAAGTATCCAAGCGCAAAGACCAAACATACATAACCAAAGATAAGGAACATATCTGCTATTGATGGAAATATATTGGAGAGAAAAGACTGTTTTATTCTTAGTAAAAGTAAACCAATCGCAAGCAGCCACACACCAGCACACATGAGTTCGAACACAACATGCTTGACTTGCATTATCCGTGTCTTATGCCTGATAAGTGCGCCAACAGCAGTTATCGAGAAACCTGCTGCTATGAACAATACAACTATGTTGATCCATTGCAGGCCCATAATCAATAAGTCATATACCATTTTTACAATTTAAAATCTCCAAGTTCTTCATTTTTTCCTTTGTCAAAACCAGATGATAAGTCTTCAGAGCCAAACTCTTTAGGGTCTTCTTTTTTCTTCCCCATATCATTGACAACTGCTTTAGGATTAGGAGTGTATCTGTCAAACAATTCTATTGCAAAGTAGAACAATGGGAAGAACAAAATAGCTCCTATTATGTGATTCAATGAAAAAGGTACTGCGTTGTAGAAAACAGGTGCGAAAATAGCGAACGCATATGTAACTTCTCTTATTCGTCCTATGTATTTAACTATCTTTTTGCCTTTAAGACCCAGCACAATTATTACGACACCGTATGAGAGTATGCCTATTATTATCATGACTCTCAGTATTATGTCAAATGTAGAGGTAAGCTGACCTGCGACAATCAGCCCCACAGTCTGCCTTGTACAGTCTATACTACCCCAGATAACAACAACAGAATTGGTGATAGCATTTCCCATTGATGTTCCATTTTTTTCCTGAAAGAATTCTGCGAAAAACCAAGTAGTCCAGATAGGGATCAGAAGCCAGAGCATATCAGAATGTGTAAAAGGCACAACAAAAAGTGTGGATATCCATACCTTGAACAATTCCCAGAAGTACATACCAATGTTGACAAGCAACTCTACCATCAAAAACCTCTTTTAAACCAATACAGAGAATAGCTCTTATAAATGTTTTGGCATAAACCCCACCAAGAAGTCAACAAAGCGACCAAGAAGACAACAAAACAAACCAAGAATAGAACCACAGCAAACCAAGAACCAACAACCCCCCACTAACTCAACCGCTGCAAAAAATAACTTTTGTCAAAACTCAAACATTGCCAAATCAAAGATTTGACAGGGTTTCAAGCAAAGCTTAAAACTTTCCCCAAAGGGGTAACCGATTATTGATTACTTTAATGAATTTTTTGTTGTTTTAGTGTTAATTTTCTTATTATTCACATTAGGTTTGGTGTTAGTTTTCTTAGTTTCCCGGGCATCAACATTGCAAATTCTCTGACTTAGCATTTCTTCCCTGTTTGCGCAACACCATTACCGCGCTCGCACTGCTGTGTCATTTGAAGTGGTCGCCCAACTGCGATTGTTCTTGCTGTTGTTATTATATGCTCGCTAGGCGGTAACGGTCGCACAAGCAGGGTTGTTGTTGGTTGTGCAGGTACAGGCAGGGGTGTTGTTGTTAGAATTGTTGTTGTTGCTGGCAGGAGTGTTACTGTTACTGGCAGGGTTAATTTTAAATATTCCAAGCTATAATTTGCTGTGATGCCATTCATACATAACATCAACCCGACTTTATTCAACATAGGTCCGCTGGAAATAAGGTATTATGGGCTTGTCTATGTCTTAGGATTCCTTGCAATATTTTTGTACTTCAATTATCTTGTTAAAAAAGGAAAAATCAAGCTAACAAAAGAAGAACTGTATGATTTCGTATTCTACAACATGTTAGGCGTGCTTATTGGTAGCAGGTTATTGCATTGCTTTGTATGGCAGCCTGCTTACTATCTTTCTCAACCATGGAAAGTATTTTTTATCTGGGAAGGCGGTATGGCATTCCATGGTGGTTTATTAGGGGTTGCTCTCGCAACTTATCTATTCTCAAGAAAACCAGAAATAAGAGATAAAGTCAGTTTTGCAAGACTTGGTGATTATATTGCGATACCAGGCTCATTCATACTTGCTGTGGGAAGGATTGCGAATTTTATCAATGGTGAACTGCCTGGAAGATTGACTAATGTTTCATGGTGCATTGATTATACCAAGAGCATGTTCATCAATAGTCCTCCTGAAGGCTGCAGACATCCACAAGTACTCTACGCAGCTGCTAAAAGATTCCTTGTCTTCGGCACATTATTATGGCTTAACAAGAAAAAACACAAGGATGGCTTTATCATGTGGAGCATGATAACTCTGTTCGGTATTGGCAGGGTTGCTATTGATTTCTTCAGGGATGATCCAGTATTTTTAGGTCTGACAACAGGCCAGCACCTAAGCCTTGTAATGGTTATTGTAGGAACATACGTCCTGGCAAAGCATTATAGGAAAGACTTGAAAAAGGTGTTCGATTGAACTCATCTATTATGATTTTTTTAATCTGTGTTTCTTTGTTTGTAGCAGGTTGTGCAGACGCTCCTGTGAAAGACCCTGTAATTGAGTCTGAATTCCACGCAAGTGATAACCTAACACCTCTAACTCTAATTACTTTGAGAGCATACCAATTTGGGTATGAACCAGATGTTCTTAAAGCAGAGTATGGTGATAAGATAATGCTGACTGTGACAAGCTCTGATGTGAATCATGGCATTGCCATACCTGATTTTGGTGTGAACCAGAACGTACCTGCTGAAGAGTCTGTAGAGATAGTGTTCATAGCAAACAGAAGAGGAGAGTTTGAATTCTTCAATCCTGTGTACTCTGGTAAAGACTGGAAACAGATGAAAGGTAAATTGATAGTGAGATGATTTGTATGAAAGCAGTAAAATTCATGAAAACAGATGCATTCAATGTATTGCAGAAAATAAAACAGAATAAATTCTTATTCCTGCTAACTATGCTGCTCGATATAGCATTCTTTGTTTCTTTGTCAATTCTAAACAAGACCATTGAATTACTCATACCAATACCTGAAGGAGCAAGCCCGAATAAAACAATAGTCTTAGCAATCATAGTTATTTTGCTGTACATCACATTGACAGGACTTGTTTATTCATTATTCAAATATAGGATACTTCAAATGATTAAAGGTTTGTATACGAAAAAAAACATAAAACTTGGTGATTTTTGGAATTTCTTTTTTATTAATATATTATTGATTACAGCATCAATCATAACAACTTTTGTTGTATCTTCGATATTCATAATATCTATAGAACTTAATGCTCTTATGTTAATGAAAAATTTATTCCTGGCCATACTTGCAGTATTCCTATATCTTCTCATAAATACAATACACACCAGGTTCGCATTAGGAGAACATAAAATAATACCTCTCATACTTACAAGCGCATCTATGATATTTCACAAGACAAGGATATACATAAATATAATCATATTCACGTCTATTGCAACTATATTGCTTGGTTCAGTGTATTATCTGATAAGCTGGTTAGTGCTTGCAGTATTAGGAGAGGCTATAAAATCACCCCTAGTCTATATTTCATACACAGTGATTACTGCAATAATAATAGCTTTTATTGCGTTGAATGTTATTGCATTTAACAGAATTTATTTCTTTGAATTACTTCGAAAAAAAAGTAAAAAATAGAATCATAAATTGACTCTTTGACTGCACTCTTTCTTCTGTTCCCAGAAATACCAGCACTTCTCTTTAAACTCTTTCCAGTTGATACATTGCTTGCACACATCCTCTTTATCATAAAGAGCTTCTACTTCATAATCTGTTTCTAATACCATAATTTCTTTTTTAATTACTTATGTTATTTAAAGTTTTCTCACCAACCCTGTTTAATTCAAACGGCTAATATGAAATCCTTCTCTCAAAATCGAATGTTATAAATAGAAGTCTCGTCGAGAGATTAGTAGTTCAATCCAATCTGTCGACGAGGTGATATAAATGAAGATTATAGTTGAGA
>JABMQF010000129.1 GCA_013203345.1 Candidatus Woesearchaeota archaeon | reverse complement strand
TGCTATCACTAGTTTGGCAGCCCCTACCATCACTGCTAATTCAATAACTATTGTTTGGGAACGCGACACAAATGATGAAGATATTGATCACTATAATGTATACAATAATGATGACCTTATTTCTGATGATGTTAGTTCAAAGACTTACACAGACACAGGTCTTGAAGCATCTGTTGAATATATCTATAAAGTTAGCGCAGTTGATTTCGCAGGTAATGAAGGTCCTAAAACTTCTCAACGCGCAACTACAAGATCTGAAGATTATCAGCAGATTAGTGTCTCGGGTTTCCAGGCAGAAACAATAGGCACTAACATTCATGTTACATGGCAGACTAATATTCCTGGTCATTCAAGGGTTGTTTACAGCCAGAACCCTCTTGTGCTTGACCAAAAAAATGAACAACCTGAACTTACAACTTCTCATAATATCACTTTGACAGGTTTACCTTCTAATACAAATATCACTCTCGCCGCGCAGTCTTGCACACAAGATGATGCCTGCGGCAATTCATCTCCTTTAACAGTCAGCACAACTGAAACTATAGCATTGAATCTTGAAGCTGATGGTTTTGATTGTGATTCCACAACAGCTACTTTCCATAATAGCAACAGACTTGATGTGCAAGGTACTGCATCTCCCGGTGCGGACATTACTTAGTATGTGAATGGTGTAAGAAAAAGGTTCAAACGTGTGACCTCCACAGCAAGATTTGATTTCGCTGGTGTTGACTTGAATCCTGATGTTGCAGAGAATAGTATAAAGCTTACTGCATCTGACCGAGTAGTTTCTGATATTGAGTGTCAGGATACTGTTCTTCTTGATTATTATTCTCCTGAGGTTGAGTTCTCTAATGAGACTAACAACTTAACTTTTTCAACATCAGATAATGTGCAGATATCAGGAAGTTTAGTTGATGACAATAAAGTGACTATGTATGCGTATTTGCAGTCTTTGGATGATACCACTGCCCCGTCCGAACCTCCAAGCATTGAACAAAATGATGTCCAACAAAACATGATTTCAATTAGTTGGCTGGCAAGCGGTATGGAAATTCCATCACCAGTTGATGATAATGAGACAACATACAATACTGGTACTGAGTCTGATGATGTCTACAAATATCTTATCTATAGATCTGATGTTCCTGACGGACCTGTTGCAGCGACTGATAAAGGTGTTACAGACTGGTCTGATGAAAACGTCAGTACTGCAACAACTTATACTTATCAAATCAGCGCTATTGATAGGGCAGGCAATGAAGGTGAGAAGTCTTCTCCATTGACTGTGACCACTTTACCTAATGGAACTGTTGTTCCTGTAAGATCTAAGATAACTCCTCCTAATCCAAGCATGGTCTTCTCTAAAGAATTCATTCCAGGGGGCGAGTCTGTTGTTTTTAATGAGCGCGTAAGCGGTCTTTTCGAGGGTAGTAATACTGTTCGTGTAGAGTTTGTAGATGAAGCAGGTAATGTTTTTGAGCATTCTTTTACTATCGCGTTTGATAGTGAAGCTCCTGAATTTTTGTCTCCGACTTCAAGCGAGTTTGAAGGTCTTTACTCTCCATCTTTTGTGAGTGAGATTCTCGTCGCAGGTCAGATCAACAAACCTGTTGGTGAGATCTGGGTTTGGGTTAATTCTGTTTCAGAAGAGCCTACTTACAAATTTGGCACTGGTGATAATGGTACTTTTGAGGCTGATCTGCCTTTGACTGGTTCTTTCAGCGCAGCTATGCAGGCAGTGATTGATTCTGAACCTGGAGCTTCCAGTGCTGAGGGTTCTGTGAGTGTTGGAGGGCCGAGTCTTGCAGGTACTAATGGACGTCCTAATCTCATAAAAATGATAGCTGTTGATAGCTATGGCCGGCAGTCTAATCCTCTTGAGGCAACTGTACAGTACACTCCATGTGGTACCAACACTTACTGGTCTGTGAAACTTTTGGATGGTGGCAGCGTCCTTAACTCTCGTGAATTGCTTGAGGGTTTGTCTGCTTATGGTTTTGGTTTTGAGCTTGAATGGATTGGCGGCGGAGATCCTGGTAGGGCTCGTGTACAAAAAGTAGATGTTGATAGAGCACCTATGGGCGCTAATGATCTGAAAAATTATGATTTTGATTGGATTCCGACCAAGCCTATTGTTATGTGTAATGATCCGCGTAACTGCACTAAGGGTTTTGTTTTGATTAATTTCGCAGCTCAGAACCGTGAAGGCGAGACTTATCTTGAGAAAGAGCAAAACATTAGCCAAAACAGGGTTGGTGAGTGTTTCCCTCTTGTTGGTTGTGTCAAGCTTCTTCTTGAATTGGAAATTGTGTCTGATCCAGGTCCATTTACTTCACAGTATGGTGATGCGTCTGATGGAACATATGGTCAGGCATATGGTGCTCAACAGATAGAACCGCAGAAACAGTGTGTCGCGCTTAATGTTATGATTGATGAGCGAATACCTATCGGAGAGATTGGTTTTGTCAGGGAGATTCTTAAGGGATCACTAGTAGCTATCAACGCAACTCTTGAGTTCATTGATCTTATTGAGATTCCATTGAAGTATGTCACTCAAATCACGATAGGGATTTGCATGTTCTCTTATATATCTAAATTCATAACAGAATTCCTAAAAAGTTACAATTGTAGGTGGAGTGGTGCATTAAAGAATTTAGGCGCTGGAGATAGTTTGTTACAAGGTCTTGCTGAAGGTGTTGAAGCTGCTGACATAATACCTAAGATAGCAAGAATGCATAATGAGGAAACTGAAAATCCTGCTTGCTCTGCTGAATTTGGTGAAGGCGAGGAAAAGAAAGATCTAAGAGAAGCTTGTGAAAAGTGCGCTAAGTGGATTGATAAGGTTCGCTGGGTGAATGACAAATATCATCTTTTCTGTGATAGGATCAGTTGTCCTGCTGTTCCTTCACTTCAGCATTATGTGACTGATAATTATGAGCGTGAACGCGCAACACCCTGGATGCGCGCTGCTGAACAGGCAGCTCAGGCAGCAAGAAGACCTGCAAGGACCTGCGCACCTTTTAATCCTGATCCAACCGGCGGTGGTGGTTCACAACTTCCAACTTCAACTAGTTGTGGCTGCAACAGTGCTCAAGCTAATTGCGGACCTTCAACTGACACTGAAGCCAGCATTTGTTATAATAATAATTGTATACAACCTATAACAGACAATTGCACCCTGAACCAGCCAGCCATAGCTAACTGTAGATGCAATGAAAAAGTATGTGTTATTGGTCAAACATGTGGTGCTTCAGGATGTTCAGGAAGGGTTTCAGGCCAGCAAGGCACGACACCCACAGAAGAACCTGCAACCACTGAAGAAGCAGCACCAGCAGAAGAATCAACAACACCGACTGAAGAAGAATCTACAGCAGAAGAACCAGCAGGAGCAGGCAACGAAATAACAAACAATGCCATAACAGGTTTTGTAATAGCAGGCACAGATATGGATCCTGCAACACCACCGCAGGGATTTGATGACTCTTGTGATGATGATGATGACTGTCCTGACCGTGGAGATATTGGTATGGAATGTAGAGGTCAAAAATGTGCTGTAACCAGTTCATCAACAGGTAATTATTGCACCCGGGATGAACATTGCGATACTGGTGATTGTGTTGAACATACCTGCATTGGTATAACCAACGCTCAACAGTTTGAAGCTATGAAACAGTTAGAAGCAGAACAATTATCTGCAGATACTATTGAGGCCATGCAAGAAGACATCAATGAAATTAGTGATTTAGATCTTGATGAGATGCGAAGTGAACAAGCTGTTGAACAAAGAACTTCTGAAAGAAATGCCATGTATAGTGAAGAAATATATTACCAGCAGGGTGATTATGATGATTTTGGTGATGTAGACTCTGACTGTGAGTTTGTTGTGCTTGACAGAAACACTTTATCAGATATGTGGGATTTCTACAATACTAACAAGAAGACTCCTATCGGAGAGTATTGTTCTGGTAATCACGTCCCTCAACCTGCTTGTTGTCCTTTCGAATACATGAATGAGTGGGGATGGGGTATGATGTTCTCTAATGAGGTTAAGCAGTCATACTGTCTTTCTCATCCTGAAGATTCAGAGGTTTGCGGTTTCACTAAGCGATTGGTGAATGGTGTTACAGGTATTTGCCAGCCAGAAGGTGAGCAACCACGTGCGATACCTGTAATTCTTAATGGTCTGCAGTGGGCTAACAACTATCCTGTTTCATCTTCAAGGATGCAACATCAGGATGTTATGTATCTGGTTGACCTTGATGAGTCTGGCAGTGTAAGCGAAGCAAAAAGAGGTTATATTGCGTCAGGTATAAGGTCTGTTGGCGAGAGAGACGAATCTGGACGCGTTGAGATATCCACAGGCACTTTCTTTGAGCCTGAACCTGGTCAGCAGGATATAAGCAGTTTCTTCCCTGCAAGGGATGCTTCAAATCCAGGTAATGATGCTGATGGATTTGATACTGGTCTTGAACAATTCAAGAGTAATTTAGCAGCAAAGATACAAAGTCACGATATAGTTATGCTGCGCGGCAGAGAACCAACACCTGCTCTGTATGAAGAATGGTACAGGCAGATTTATGGTCTTATAGGTGATCCTGGTCGTCAGTATCTTGCGCAGCCTTCAGGAAGTTTTGTGCAGTCTCTTGTTACATTGTGCCTATCAACTATTTACGCTTGGATGCTGCAGTTCAAGAGCATTCTTCTGCAATTCCAGACTTGTTTCCAGTCAATAGTCGCTACAGGCGATGGTAGTGCTGGACAATGTCGTGCTATAATCAGTCAGTACATCTGCGATCTTATTTATGAGGCCATTAGCTGTATCCGGACAAAGTTTGGAATGGGTGGCAGTGCAAGAGTCAGTGCCGGCGGTGTTGGAGGATTCTTCTCAGCATTATCAGATGCAGGTAGAATTGTCAGTGAAGATGCTCAGTCAAGATATGCAGATCGTAACATGTTTGGTTCTGTGTTCTCTGCGCAGAATATAATGCATGACGCGTGTGTTTTCATGTTCACAGGTGAGTGGCCTACAGATTTCGGCGCGATATTTGAGCAGGCAGCTATTGCTCCTATCAATAGCACTGTTTTATTATTCCCTGTCACAAGAAGATGGCAAGCTTATAATCCTTCTACAGGATTCTCAAGATTCACTTATCATATTGCGTACACTATTTTCGCTGGCGCAGATATACATTATAGTCTTAAGCTTGAATGTTCTGGTCAGGATACTTATTGTGAATTTGGCGATAATGGCGTATGTGATTGTGGACATCAAGGTGTTGATAATACTGGTAGACAGACTTGGGTGAATGTTCCTACTCATGGTGATGGTGATTGTCCTGATAATGGAGACCTTATTCAGGGCGAGTCTTGCACTGATGAGATAATGTTTGTTGGTCAGGGTTACTATCCTCTTAGGTATGACCGTGCTGTTGTTGAGTTTGTATCGACGCAGAGTTTCAGCCTGGGTGGTACAGGCAGGTCATCTCATGGTATTGGTGGTTCTATTACTCCTGTTGAATCAATTAGTGGTAGACGAGCCACTGAAGTGAATGAAATATTTGCTCCGCCTGAAATGTACAATTGCGGTTTTGATATTGGTACTTACTCTTTCCGTTGTGGTTTTGATGTTCCTGCGCATGGCTTTGCGCGTTTCATTGGTGAGCCTGATTTGATTAATGAAGAAGGCAGGCCTTATGGTATTGGTGATAATGCTATTGCAAGAGTCAGGGTTCAGCAAGAACTTCCTGCAGGTGCTACTTCATGTTCTGGTGATTGTGAGTTCACAAAATACATGGTTGTAAAAGAGATAATTAATGGTCGTGGTGCGCAGATATATCCAGAAGCAAATAAAGAGATTGTTGGTGAGCGTCTTAACCAAGCTGGTTCACACACATTCCTTTTGTTTGATGATGATCAGTTCCCTCAGCACGTCAATGAGAATGATGGTGGTTTTGAGATTAAGGCAGATCATTTCGGAGAAGCATCTCCTGGTGTTTGTAGGGCTGAAGCCAGTCTTCAGCCTCGTGACAGAAGGATGCCTAGGCGTGCTATAAGAAGATCAGGCAGTAGTAGTAGTAGTGGTGTTGACTGCTCTAATGTGGATTCAGAGTATGATTTTGGTATGCAGATAATCATTGAGGGTAATACTCATGTCAAATACCAGATAGCAGAGTATAATGAAGAACTGAGAAGATACTCTCTTAGTAGTAGCGCAACTATTCGAGATTGTGAGGATATTGAAGAAGATGAATTCGAGAATTATGATACTTATGACTGCGATGGTGCAAGGATTCATTTGCTTACTGAATATATGGAGAGTCAGGGCACAATAACAACAATGGGCGGAACTCGTGATGAAACCGCTAGCGTTCCATCTCCGATTATAGGAGTTATGTTTGATGCTCCTGATACAACTGATACTCCTGAAGATTGTGTTGATAATCCAGAAACCTGGCGCATGACTGTTGAATTAAGAGATTCTGAATCTATTGGCGGAAGTGGTTACCAGATGGCCTCAATCCCTGCTAATGATCTTGATACTGGTGAGATTCAAAGCGTAAACATACCATTCCCGGTTGTTTGCAGTGAAGGTACAGGTTCACTTCCTGATTCAGGTTCATTGGAAGATCTTAGTCGCAGGACTGCTATCCTTCGTGCTGAAAACACACGTGACAACAATATTTTCGGTATGTGGATTGAGCCTAATCGTCTTGGACCTTCTGAATCAATCAGTGTGAGTGATTTCGAGTGGATTAATGAAGAATCTCACGCCGAAGGATTCAGGATAACTATTGATCCTGATGCTGAGTATGGCATACTTAATATTGATGTTGGAAGGATACGTCTTTCACCAAGTCAGGATATGCGGATTGTCAAACAAGGAAATGAGCAGGAGATTCAATACTGCGGTTCAGGTACTTGCATTGAAGATTATGGATCAGAGAACAATCGCGTCATCAAGATGCGTCTCGGTCCTGAAGATCCTGTGTTTGAGTTCTCTGGTTTCCGTGCGACTTCAGATCTTGAGCAGAGTTCTGCAGAAGGTTTCACACTATCTCTTAGGAATCCAGAATATCCTACTGTAGGTGATCCGATTGTCACGCTGCAAAATCCTAGATTACATGATGAATTGACAGTGTTTTTCAGTGATTACAGACAGGATGATGATGGTTTCAGTATTGATTTCAAGACAGAACCTGCACCAAATCTTGACCCTGTTACTGTGAGCTTTAATATGAATAAGATGGGTTACAGAACAGTAAATCCTGTTTTCCAAGTAAACAAAATAAATATACCTGAGTGCATTGTTGATAGCAGTGCTCCTGCAATACAAGGCAGAGCAGTCTCACCAATAACAGGAATGGTTGCAGCTGTCGGCAGATTTACAGGGCACATATACACTTCTGCTTCATCAATAGGAGATCCGGTGAGCATAGATAATGCAATCTGGAAAAGGGGTGATGGTTCTGTAGCGTCATCTGCGGTTATT
>JABMQF010000128.1 GCA_013203345.1 Candidatus Woesearchaeota archaeon | reverse complement strand
GTTTTTAATTGTTTCAAACGAAAATCCTGTTTCTTATAAACGTTTTGCTCTTAATAAACAGCCTGCGAAACGAAGTATACTGGGTTTTAGACAGGCTACCTTGAATAATGTCCTTGTTGGAGAGTCTCTATCTTCTTTATTGAATATTTCGAGCATTTTCTTATCTTTTACTACTTCAAGCAGCGTATCATAGTCTTTATCATTGAATCTGTCTAGCACATTCCTTATCAGTTGGCTTGTGTTGAGATCTTTTAGTACTGGTTTGAGTAGCTTATCGTATTTATTACCTGTTATTATGGATTCTGCAAGACATTTTGCTGCATTCATGCCTGGGACGAGTCCGCCTCCTGTTGTTGCCTTGACCTGCGCCGCAGCGTCTCCCACTACACATATATTGTCCTTAGAATATCTGACTGCTCTATTATATATAGGTATTAATCCTCCTTGTGAATGTAATACTTTATGTTCTGGGAATCGTTTCATGAATCTCTTGAACACATCAGGTGCGTTGTGTTCTGCTGCGATACCTATTCTTGCAGTTTCTTCATTTTCTGGCACGACCCATCCAAAAAAGCCCGGGAATTCATCACCAAAATACACATCGTATGTTTCTTTGTCTGTTGGCATCTTGACAACTGCCTGTATGCCTTTCCAGTGATTCAGTCTGTTTCCTATGTATCTTGACACTATTGATTTCGGCCCATCTGCACCGACGAGCATGTCTGTTTTCACAACACTTGTGTTACCCTTTTTTTTCACCTTGATGGCGGTTCCTGATATTTTTGCACTTATTCCTGTAACTCTTGACCCTGTCTGGATTATTGCACCAGCATTTTTTGCCATTTCTGCGATATGTTTATCAAACAGTGCGCGGTCTATAACTAGGTCTTTTGTTCTTATTTGCGCTGTGTTGTTTTTTGAGTGCAGTCTGACTTTTCTGAGTTTGTTGACTGTAAACTTTTTGAGATTTACATGTTCTGTGAGCTTTTGAGTAACTATTCCTGTGCATTGCACTGGATTGCCTATTTCACTGTGTTCTTCTATTACCTCGACATCCCTGCCTTTTTTTGCGAGTAATTTTGCTGTATAACTGCCTGCAGGCCCGGCTCCGATTATGGTTATCATTTTTTGTAAGATTTTGTTTAGAATGGTTTATATTTGGTCTTTCTGAGTTGTTTGAATCCCTATATATAATTAGTGTACTGCTCCAGAAGATTTGTTAGGACTGGATAATAACAACAAAATAGAAACATTTAAATAAAAAGTGTATCTAATACGCGAGTAGTTACAGTTTTTCAGGGGTGGTCTGTAATAATCTGTCAATGTATTTGACGTTTTATTTGCTGTTTTAAGGCATTTTTACGTCTTTTCCAGACAAAAAAAGGGGATTTTGACTAGCAATTAGTAGTACGTATGATATTGGAGGTAATATTAAAATGACACTTTCCGACCGTGTAAAGAAGCTATCCCGAGGCATAAAGAGACAAACAAATAATGCTGTAGTGGCAGGAACAGTTGCAGCTGCAACATCATTAGGCTATGGATTCGATGCCCATGCAGAACAGGCAACACCTGTTGAAAGTACTGAATCAAGTGAGACAAGACGTATCAAACTTACAGAGGCAGGATTCAGGGAAGAGGTTTCTCAGCTGGTCAATACTTATGACATTGAATTATCTAGTAAGAACGTAGCTGTTTTGCCAGGACTTGGTGATGCTGTTTCTACAGAAGATGGCTGGGAGCCTGCACGTGAAAATCAGCTTTTCTCAAAAGCAGAGGTTGATGCGATTAAGCGAGTTTCACACGGTTACACAAATCATGCTGATATCAAGAGAGGTCCTGTTCTAGTCGGTCTCGATGAGAACGGAAGAGGAGATTTAAGCGAGACATCATTATTCTTCTACCTGTCAAGTGACAGGACAACAAAGGGTGCGCAAAGAGCAAAGGCTGCTCAGCCAAGCTACAGGGTCAGCGGTATTGACGATTCTGTCAGGGAGCTGTTACAGAAGGCAGGTGTAGAAGGTCCTATCAGGAAGAACCTTGTGTATGCGGGTGATCATCGTGCTGACTGGTTCTTCAACTCTGTTGAGCTTTCTTTTTTAGGGAATGTTTTAATGGATTACAGGCCAGATGGTGAGCGCATGTCATTCGACGAGAATCTTACGTTTGCCAATGCTCAGACCCGTCGTGGTGAAGGCATGCTTTCAAAGAACAAGCTTGTGGTCCTTTGCAGAGGTAATTATGATGGCGATGAGGAAGTATTGTCTCTCAGTGCAGACGGCTCATGCGAACAGACTATGGATTTAGTGTATGTTTGCGAGCGCAACAAGAATGGCTGCATGGGTGTTGACTGCGAGACAAGCGATCCAAGGCGTCTTGGCAATAGAGTATCCAAGTCAGGCACGCAGTCAATAATACTTAATGAGCAATACGAGCTTAGGCACATAAGGTTGGCTAAGCTTTCAGAAGGCATAATGTACAATGACCCTGTTTCAGGAAATCAGAGGATAGCACAGTACTTCTTCAGGGTTCCAGGATCACTGATTGCTTTAGACGCAGGAAG
Source organism: Candidatus Woesearchaeota archaeon (assembly GCA_013203345.1). Taxonomy (GTDB): domain Archaea; phylum Nanobdellota; class Nanobdellia; order Woesearchaeales; family UBA11576; genus JABMQF01. The sequence continues at coordinate 9,182 of JABMQF010000128.1, read as the reverse complement.
TGAAGGTGCTGCACCTTCTTCAGGTGAAGGACAGCAGGCTTCTGATGATAATCTGATTAACCCTCCAAGGGTTCCAGATATTGATCCAGAGGAAGGTAGTGAAGGATTGACTGTAGTTCCTGTTGAACCAACAAGAACAAGACGTGGTTTTGCCTTCTCTGTAGGTCCTGAAGTTTCATATGTGAATCTTGATTCAATCATAGGCAGTAACGGAACAGTAGTTGCAGGTCCTAGGTTTGATATGGAGTTCCCGAATGGTTTCACAGTCTATTCATCTTTTGGATTAAACGCAATCTTCAGAAACAGTGATTCACGCACAGTCGATGAGGTTGTTGCAGGTTCTGAGCATAACATGACTGCGGATTATCCTTTCAATCCAACTGGTGTTGACGTTGCAATCAGAGAGCACACTAATTACACTGATAGAGATTCAACTGATCTTGTTTTTGTAGTGAATGCAGGTGTTGGTTATACTGCTCGTCTAGGCAATCATAGGCTTAGAGTTACTGGTGGTGTTGCAGTTGCTGGTGTCAATAACGAACATGGATCTGACGGTTATATGGGTCAGGGAGAGTTAAGGATTGGCGAGGGTGAATGGGAACCACAATATGGTGAACATGGTGCAGAATATGTCAGCAATCTTGGCTTTGATGTTGGTAGTTTCGATGATGGAGTGTCTGTTGACAGCGAATCAGAGAGACTTCATGTATCCGCAGGTCCTCGTGTAGGGTTTGCATACTCTCCAATACCTCAGGTGATGTTCGGCGCGAATGGTGCATTGCTTCTTCCGGTGGATAGGCGTGACGACGGTGTGGGCTTTTCAGTAGGTGGATATGTTCAGGTCAGATTAGAGGGTAACAGGGACTAATGTCCCAATTATATTCATGGGGTGCTTAAGAAAATGAAAAAACTCATTTTAATGTTGGTTTTGGCGTTGGCTGTTTTCAGCCTTCCTGTAATGGCTGGTGTAACCTTTGGTCCATCATGGTTTCTTTGTGATGAGGTTGCTGATTGGGACGAGTATGATTATTACACTTGTCCTGCATCTGCCGCACATGATAGTTTAACTGTTGATCTGGAAGAAGGAGAGGCAGCTGCTGTTGCATTAGGTATTGCATACAATGACGCTGACAATCCTGTCCATGTTGTAATGAGATGGGAAGAGGTCGGCTCTGGTGTCTGGTACACGTTCTATGATGCGCGTGTTGATACAAATGATCATCCAGATAGGTGGCTTCCTTTTGTCGCTGATACAGTTTCATTTTCAGAAGAGGGTTTCTATAGAGTCCGTGTTGATGTGACTCCTAATGGAAGGTCAAATGTTGGTCCTTTTTACATGAACGCTGATGTCAGCGGTGAGAACACGTGCCCTGTGTTCACAAATGTCCCTGATCAGGTTGTCAGGGAAGGTGATTTACTTGAGTTTGATGTTGTCGCATCAGATGTTGATGGTGACAGTCTTGATTATGATATATATGGTGCCCTTCCTTTTGGTGCTTCTTTTGTAGATGGTGTTTTCTCATGGTCTCCTGCTGCTTGGCAGTCTGGTGATTATGTAGTATCTTTCATGGTTAGTGATGGAAGTTGCGCATCTGTGAGGATGGATGTCCTTGTTGATGTTGTTGATGATGCGACTCCGGTTGTATCTCTTGTTGCTATTCCTGGATCTGGTGAGGCTCCTCTTGATGTGAGCTTTGTATGCCAGGTTGAGGGCGGCGATGCGCCTTTCGACTATGATATGGATTATGGTACTGGTGATTTTTCTGGTGTTCCTGACAATGGAAGAACATGGGTCACAGAATATGTTTATGGTTTTGAAGGATCATTTGTCGCTACATGTACTGTAACTGACAATGATGGAGACACAAGGTCTGCTTCTGTAGGTATAGATGTTACAGACAATGTCTGCCCAATATTCTATCCTGTAGAGGACAGAAATGTTGTTGTTGGAGAAACTCTTGACTTCACACTTGAAGTGTTTGACGCTGATGGTGATTCTCTTGAGTTCTCTGTTGACATGCCTTTTGCTTCGTATGTTGATCCTGTTACAGGTGAGTTCAGTTTCGCACCTTTTGCAACACAGGTGGGAAGTTATGATTTATTGTTTAGGGTTTCTGACGGAGTTTGCGAGGACACAACTTCTATGGGTCTGGTTGTTCTGCCTGAGGGTGGAGATAATCAAGCTCCTGAAGCAAGTTTTGAATGGTCTCCTGAAAATCCTGAAGTTGGCGAGAATGTCACATTTGAGTCTACTTCATCTGATCCTGATGGTGATGCTTTGACTTGTGAATGGGATTTCGATGCTGATGGTTGGACAGACTCTACTGATTGTACAGCTGAGTGGGCATTTGATGATATTGGTAATTATGTTGTTACTCTCACTGTCTCTGACGGTGTTGTTACAGATTCACTTAGCGCAACAGTTTCTGTTGTCGGTGTTCTCGAGGTTGAGGATGTTGAGTGTTTCACACCTGTTATAGCTGGCGATCTTCAGGCTTGCTCTGTTACTGTAGGTGCTAATGATGTTTCTGTTGGCAGCGTAACTACTAGATTATTTTATGAAGATGGTACTTTTATCACGAGCTGCGTGACTGATGTCCTTACAGGAAGGTGTGTTGGAACATTCGCTGTAGGTGCTCCTGGTAATTACACTGTTTACGCTACTGCACAAAGAGATGGTTGGGTTTCTGACCTTGATTCTGATACTACATTCACGTTTGAGGTTTTAGAGCTGAGATATAGGGTTCCTGAACTGAACGTGTATAGTGATCCAGGATTCTCTGTTTTGGATAATGATTTTTTCAGAGGAGAAGATATGTATGTCAATTTCCTTGTTGTGGATGAACGGGGTAACCCTGCTGATAGTATGGTGACTTCAGTTGCTCTTGTCAGCCCACCTGGTGGTATGGCTTATTTCGTTGAGTTCCCACACGCTTACCAGCCTGGATATTACTGGTACTCGCTTGACATACCTGTTACGCATGATTTCCTTGGTGATTCTCATGTGTTTGCATTTGCGTTTAACTTCACAGATGGCAGCGGTGGTCAGATGATGGTCAATGTTGTTATAAGGAATAATCTGCCTGTGATTGATGCGGCTGTAGCTGACGAGTTTGACAGGGTTTTTGATGAGTCTGCTTTCATTGACTTGTCTACTTATGGATCTGATATAGAAGATTCTGCCAGTGATTTGCGCTGGGATGTTTTTGCTGTGGATCCTTCTGTTGTAGCTATGTCTGTCAGTCCTGATGGTATGCTTATGGTTAATCCTGTCAGCGAGGGAAGGGATGTTTTTACACTTATCTTGACTGATCTTGACGGTGATTCTGACATGGTCGAAGTTACTGTTCAAACCGATGTTAATGTTTCATCTGTTGCTCAGTGCAGTGATGGTTTGGATAATGATGGTGATGGTCTTGTTGATATGGCCGATCCTGGTTGTTCTGACTTGTCTGATGATGATGAGTTTGATGCTCCTTCATTGCCTCAGTGCAGTGATGGTTTGGATAATGATGGTGATGGTCTTGTAGACCTTGCTGATCCCGACTGCGTATCTGCTTTGGACAATGATGAGTCTGGCTCTTCAGGTATTCCTGAGTGTATGGATGGTTTGGATAATGATGGTGATGGTTTTGTTGATATGGCTGATCCTGATTGTTCGCATCCGTTTGATGATGATGAGTCTGGCTCTTCAGGTGTTCCTGAGTGTATGGATAAAATAGACAATGATGGTGATGGTTTTGTTGACCTTGCTGATCCTCATTGTCATAATGCATTTGATGACAAAGAGGGCGTTACTTATGTGCCTTCAACACCTGATGTGTTCAGAGACCGAGACGATCTTGTCGTGACAAGAATAGATATTGATGGCTTTGATATAGAGTCTGCTTTGACATCTCCTGGAGATTATTTCAGGCTGGGTATTGGATTGTATAACAATCTGGATGATGACCTTGATGATGTTAGGGTTGATGTATCTGTCTGGGAGCTTGATATCAGGGCGTCTGATATGCTCAGCGATCTTGATTCAGATGAGAGTGCTACTGTTGTGCTTAATCTGGACATACCTTATGATGTCGAGCCTGGTCTCTATGATTTGCGTGTTGTTGTCAGCAATGATGATGTGCGTAGAGTCAAGTATAGGACTATCGCAGTGGTATAAAGGACTAAAATTATTTTTTTCATTTTCATGTTCGCAACTCGAGAAAGGTTAAAACTTTTAACCACTCCGAAATAACAAAATAAGCGAAACATTTAAATAAGAGAGGGGGTTAATCGAGTGAATACCTGTGTTTTTTGTTAGGGGTTTTTACAGGTTTTTAAGCTCTAAAACATCTAAATCAGTGGATTTGGAGGATGGAAAGATGAATGGAAGTAAAATAAGGATTTTTAGCATGTTAATGCTACTCATTGTCGGCATTTTAGCTGTAAGTGGTGTAGTTAGTGCTCTAGAGGGTGAAGTCACCCGTGTTGAGGTTAATGACGTCCCACTAAACCCGGGCCTGAATAATGCAGGCACTAGTTTTGATAGGGATGGTACACTGGATATTCTTGTTGTTTTCAATGCAACAGACAACTCAAGTTTTGTTGAGGTTGAGGCTATGATCGCGGCTAATGATTTCCGTGATAGGGTTTCTGATACTACATCAGTCTTTGAGGTTGTTGCTGGTCTTGATTATCCTAAGCGTCTTTCGCTGGACCTTCCTTCTAGGATGGATTCAGAAGAAGTTTATAGGCTAAGGATATATGTCAGAGACAGAGCTGGCGATGAAATACAGTCAGAATATTTCCTTTATGTTAATACTCAGACTCACAATGTTCAGATAAAGGATGTCGATGTTGATCCAGCTAATGAAGTTGAAGCTGGTAGGAGCCTTAGGGCGCTTGTCGATGTTAAGAACTATGGTCAGAAGGATGAGGACGATGTAAAAGTTGAGTTCTCAGTTCCTCAGCTGAACTTGAAAGCTTTACCTGATTATATGGATATTGAGTCTGATGAAAGCAAGGTTAGTGAAGAACTCTACCTTCGTGTTCCTGTTTGCACACCACCTGGTCAGTACACTGCTCAGGTAAAAGTGACTTACATGGATGGTGATGAGGTCGATGTTGAGAATGTTAACCTTGTTGTCGTAGAGTCTGACGCTTGTGAGAGAGCTGATGCAAATGATGCACAGCCTTCTGCTGATGGTGCTGGAAAGGTCGTTTTGACTGTTGGTTCCCAGAGGCAGGATGTCACTAAGGGCGAAGGTGGAGCGATCTATCCGGTCACATTCACCAACTCTGGTGCTGATTCAAAGACTTTTGTTGTCGGTGTCACTGGCGCTGATGATTGGGCTGTTGCTAAGGTTTCACCTCTTCAGACTGTTACAGTCGGTTCAGGCGAGTCTAAGTCAGTCTTTGTCTATGTATCTGCTAAGGAGACTGCAACTGTTGCTGAGCATTCATTCAGTGTTGATGTAAAAGACGCTGAAGGTAATATTGTAAGGCAAATCCCTATGACTGCGAATGTTGTCGAGGGTGATGGTGCAGAGAAGTCAGGTGGTCTGTCAAGAGGTCTTGAGATTGCTCTACTTGTCCTGGTTGTATTGCTTATTGTTGTCGCACTTGTGGTTATCTTCACAAGGAAGAAGGATGATGACGATGAGGAAGCTGAGGACGAGATAAGCGGCCAGACTTATTACTAAATTTTTTTTCTTTTCATCCTCCTTTCTTTTTTATTTTTTTATGATTAGCTTTAGCTTTATTCCAAAAGACATATAAATACAGAACCTATTGGTATACTTGAAAAAGAGGTTATATCATGGCTAGATTATCTGTTGTCTTATCTTTGATGGTTGCTTTAGTTTTGCTGCCTTCTGCTATCGCATCTGGTGTTGTGTTCTACAATCCTGCATGGAATCCACAGGACGGTCTTATATTTGATGAGGTTGAGCCTGACACACCTTACACATTCAAGGTCAAGAACCTGGATATTGCAATAACTCGTATCACTTTCTCTGTATCTAGGGAAGCGCAGAATGCAGGTATTACTGTTTACAATTTGATGACTGTTCCTAATTCACTTCCAGTGGTTCCGCAGAACACTTCTTATCAATTCAATGAAATCAGATACGCAGGGTTTGCTTCACATGAAACTGGAGATTTTAATTATGATTTTAAGGTATCTAAGAAGTGGCTTGAAAATAACTCTTTTTCGCGTGACAGTATTTCGCTTTTCTCATTCAATCGCATTCTCGATGTGTGGGATTTGCTTCCTACAACAATTACTGGAGAGGATTCTTTCTTTGTGTTTTATTCTGCAGAACAGGACAAAGGAGTTCATTTTCTTTACATAGGCAGCTCAAAGAAGTCGATGACAGAGTCTGTTATCGAGACTATAGGTGAACCTGTTGATGAATTGGTCTTGGCCAATGAGGATGGTGAAACTCTTCTGAGATTTGAGGATGCTGATATGGATGCGGGTGTTGAGAAGGTTGTACTTGACAGTCCTGTTGTTGATTCACCTGTCGCACCCGAGCCTGAGTTGAGTACAGAACCTCAAGCAAGATCTTCTGAGTCATACGCAGGTATTACTTTCCTTCTGCTTGTGATTGTGGTTCTTGTGATTGTGCTTCTTGTTGTTTTCGGCAATAGGATATTTGGTAAACGTGTTGACAAAGAGCTTCACGCATTCATCAGGGATTCTTTTCGCAGAGGTCGCACAAGGGAGCAGGTCAGGAGCCGTCTGATAGATGTCGGATGGAGTGTTGAGCGCGTCGACAAGGCACTTGACAAGCATAGGAAGAAGATACCTGTTGAGAAGAAAGAGCCTGCTGATGATAAAAAGAATAAATAGATCACTCGAATGATATAGACGCGTATCCTACTGCGTTATCATATCCTGTTATATCTCCGCTTGTGTAATACTTGAGCAGCTTTGCTTTTGCGCCCTGCATGATATTTATCATCACAGCGACACTGTTCTTTCCGCATATCGTAGCTCCTGTCTTCTGAACGTATTCCATAAAGCCTTCTGCATCCATTTCGAGCACATATTTGATGGCGCCCATATCGAGCTTTTTCATATTATTTTTTACATCCCTTTCAAACGGCACATACCCATATCCTGAACCGTAATGTGTGAAGTCTGACGAGCACACGACCACGACCTTTCTTCCAAGATTTTCAGCAGATTTTCTTATCATACTTGCCCATTTAGCATACTCGCTATCAGCAATCATCACAGCAACGATCCGTGATTCCTCATCAATGTATTGCAGGAACGGCAGCTGCACCTCGATTGAATGTTCTGTACAGTGTGCTTTGTTGTCGACCACCAGCCCATCTTTTTCCATCTCCTTGACAAGTTCTGTATCGCACTTCACAATACCAAGCGGTGTTTCCCAGTCCTCATCACTGCTACAAGTCTGCGGTCCAGAATGATTTACACCAAGAACAATGTATGTCTCAGCCCGACGAGCCTCAGCAAGCGACTTATACGCCCACGCAGCACAAGCACCTGAGAACACATAACCTGCGTGCGGCACAACAACACCTTTGATAACATTGTCTGTTCTTTTTCCAGGCAACCCAGGCCCAAACGAATGTACAAAGCTCTGTTGAATAGATTCCAGAAGTGAATCTTTACCACTAGGATAGAACTGCCCTGCGACTATTGGTTTGCGTACCATGCGATAATCAAGATAAAAAGGGTATAAATAATTATGGTTGTGGCTCTACGCCGCCCTTACGCATACAGCTGCGTGTGCTTCTGCATATGTCATCCCTCCTGGCGGCATGTCTGTTTTGTCTTTTTCTTTTGGTTCCTTTGCCCAGTCCAGGTCAAGATCCCAGTAGTTGTATGTCTTGTTGTACATGCTAGGCAGTATCTCTCCTGCTGATGTCTGTCTAAGTGTATTTTCAGTTATGCACTCGAGGTTTTCTCTTCGCTGCATAAGTTCTGTGACGTCCCGGTCAGTCATGAGTGACATGAACACTACAGGATCCACTTTCGGCTCTTCACTGTATATCTTTTTCACTATCTGGTATGTGTCCTGCAATTGCTTTTTGTGCAGGTTCCAGTCTATCATCTCATATACATTCTTCCACATGAACTGTCGCGCATCCTCGAACCTCTCATACACCTCCCCTTCACTGAACACTACTCTTCCTTTTCTTGCGCTCTCGTCTATTATCGCAGCCATCACTGTCTGGCATCTTTCTGTCTGGTTGCGGCCAAGCTCTTCTATGGACCTGTATCTGAAATTGTCTGGCAGCAGTCCATGTCTTTTTACGTCGTTGTAGTCTGAGAACAAGTATGACAGTTTGTCTGCGTACATCACAAGCGCTATCTCATCAAGCATACTTTCTTCCTGCCTGAGGGATCCGCCGTTTCTCGAGTGTGATGCTATGCCAAGTAAGGTCTCATATGTGAGGTTGAGTCCTTTTCCTTTTCTTTCTATGTGCTGTGCCACGAAAACTCCATGCTTTTCGTGTCTGAGATTTTTTCCTCCCAGCTGTGTGAGCACCACTTCTCCTATATGCCCGAAGGGAGTGTGTCCATCGTCATGCCCTGTGGCTGTGGATTCGACAAGCGTGGTGTTCAGTCCCAGCACTGTGGCCATCAGTTTTGCGTTCTCCGCCACTTCGTCTTCGTGGTCCAGTCTTGTCCTGATATGGGCATTCTTTGCGAGGGGAATGACTTGGGTTTTGTGCTTTGTCCTTCTGTGCATCTTGGAGTTCTTTATCTTCCATGTGTCCAGCTGGTATGGGTCCATGTGGCAGAACAGTATCCTGTCTCTGTCCAGTTTTCTTCTCCTTCCTCTGGATTCTTTTGGGTTGAATGCATTTTGCTTAAGTGCGCCATAGCATCTGTCGAGGGTATTGGATATAGTCTCTTCATCGTATATTGTTTCTATTGCCATTTTTAACCTCCTTTTTGGGACAAAGCTAACTCTATGTTGTGCTGAATTAGAATCGCATCAAGTGCCTGTCCCTTTTTCGCCCGTGGGATTGGTAGCTATTTCCACCTATCCTGTATACTCTTCAGCAGTTTGTGATATTTAATGGCGAGCAGTAGCGAGCTTTGGGGTTTAATTCCCCGACCTTTAGGTCGTTTTTGTTGAGAATTCTAGAAAGTTTTTTGTTGCGGCTTCGCCGCAGAATGTTCTGCGGGCGAAGTTGCGCAATCATTTCTACTGACT
>JABMQF010000127.1 GCA_013203345.1 Candidatus Woesearchaeota archaeon | reverse complement strand
CTTCTCAACTATAATCTTCATTTATATCACCTCGTCGACAGATTGGATTGAACTACTAATCTCTCGACGAGACTTCTATTTATAACATTCGATTTTGAGAGAAGGATTTCATATTAGCCGATAATAACAAAAGCTTTAAATACTAATATGCACGATAATAGCCTCAATAACTTATGTAAAAGAGGGATTTGATGTCGATGTTTTCAAAGAAAGGGATTTCTCCGCTTATCGCAGCAGTTTTATTGATAGTGATTGTTGTTACTATTGGTGCTGTTGTGCTTGCTATGGTCAGGCATTATATCTCAGAGGGCGAGTCTGATGTTGTAGTCGGTTCAGAGGCTATCAAGTGCGGAAGGGATGTAGGCATATCTTTTGTCATGGTTAATGATAATTATCAGATCTGCAACAGCACTCATGAGGATGAGGATCTTGGTGCGTTGTATTTCATTGTAGAAAATACTGGAGCAGTAGATATTCTGGACTTACAAGTCCGTGCGTTAGGTACTGATGGTATATTGCAGAATGATTCAGTCCTTAATGACACTCTTATGATGGGCGGAACTACTGAAGTTAACATTACTTATGATCCTGAGGATGTGGGAAAATTCAGGCAGGTTAAGCTTGTACCCCGTATCAATCTTCCAGGCATACAGGAACATGCTTTTTGCTCTGATGCAGGCATAACAGTGTCTTATGTTCCTAATAACTGTACAACTTACCAATAGGAGGTGCGAATAATATGTTTTATTCAAAGAAAGGTCTTTCACCATTGATTGCTGCAGTGCTTCTAATAGTAGTAGTAGTCGGTATCGGCGCAGTGGTGACTGGAATAGTTAGAAATTATGTTACAGAAAACAAACAGACAATCACTGAAAAAGCTTCTGATATGAAGTGTGGTGTTGAAGTTGATATTTCAGTACCTGTTGTGAATGATTCTTTTAGGATCTGCAATGGCACTGGCAATATCCAGTTCACGATTGAGAATTCGGGTTCGGCAAGCATAGATGATATTCAGGTGAAGGTTTTCGGAACCGCAGGATTCGATGCGAATGATACTGCCTGGACAGACGAGATGGATGGTGCATTCAGTGCAGGCGATACAGAAGCTCTATCTACTAACTATGACGTAGTTAAGGTTGGTGACATCCAGCAGATAAGGATTGTACCAAGGGTTAAGGTTGTCGGCAGGACTGAGAAGGCTTACTGCACAGATGCTTCTTTGAGTTTTTCAAGCATAGACAATTGTTAATTTCTTTTTTTCTTTTTTTTCTTTTTAATATTTTGAGTTTTTAATATTTTGATATGTTTGGTGATACTATGCGAAGATCAAAGAAAGGCCTTTCGCCGCTGATAGCTGCTGTTCTTCTTATTGTTGTTGTGGTCAGCATAGGTGCTATTGTGACTGGCATAGTGCGTGGCATGATATCTGAGAACAAGCAGACAGTGAGCTCGAAGTCAGGCGAGATATCCTGTTCAAGGGATGTTATGGTAACCATCCTGCAGATTGATGATCAACCCCAGATATGTGTTGAGTCTGGTTATGTTTATGCGATTCTTGAGAATACAGGCAGCAAGGCAGTAGATGATTTCCAGTTGGTTGTCATGGGCAGCACAGGTGTGTTCAGGAACGAATCAATTTCTGCGTCAGACAGGTTTACGATAGGCGAAGCGCAGGAGTTCAATGCTTCATATTCTTCTGTCGGCAATCTCGAGCAGGTCAAGCTAGTCCCTAAGATTAAGAAGGCAGGTTCGTCAGGGTATCATTTCTGCTCTGATGTTGCTGTGGTTTATTCCGGTCTGACAGGCTGTGACGAGATATAGTGTGAGATTATGAAAAACTGTATACTTTCATTTCAATTTCTCTTTCTTCTTTTTTTGTTCTGGCAGAAAATTTTTTTCAGAAATTACTGATTTTCCAAGACGTTTCTCAACACTTTTTCTTGCTTCATTTGCGGCTTGCCCACCTTCTTTGGCTGAATTTTTACATTCACAGAATCCTTGCGAGTTGGTTTCTTTAGTGATATCTGTTGTTGCTTTATCTCCAAACATCGTAAGTATCAATTCCCAATCAGTCATGTGATCTCGTAAGTTTTGGTTTTTCTTTTGTAATTTTTTGAATTCCTTGTATTCTCCAACTGTTTTTCCAAAGGTTGTTTTGCTGATTTCATTTGTCAGAATCGCAAATTCTTTTTCGGAATTGATATCTCTATTTTTCCATTCACTGGTTAATTCTTGTCTGATTGCTATTCCTCGCAATCTCTTATCTATCCATTCTTTTGGATACCCTTTGAGTTCGTAATACTCCTTTATTCTGTCTTGCCCTAATTCAGGGTTTTCAATCTCTTCTATCCTTTCGTATCCGACTTGTGCTAACCATTGCTTGAATGGCTCTGCTTTCCTGGATGGGATAGATTGTATTATTCTGAATAGTGATCTTGTATTGGCGCAGTCTGTAGCGTAATACTTTCCATCTGCAGCAGCTAATTTCAGTCGGTGACAATTTGTCACCAACTCAACACCTTCTTCTTTTAATCTTTGGGATAGTTTGTTCCAATACTTTCTGGCCTTTTGAAACTCATCTTGATCAGTAAGGACAGCTACAATGTCAACTATAGAGAAATACCATTCTTCATCACACCAGATCCTTCTGATTTTTTTATCCTGGAAAATGACAATTTTGTTTTTTGAATCCATTATTGATACTATGGTTGTTATGCTTTAAATATTTTAAGGGTGTTTGTCCAGTGACCTGTGGAAAACCCGTAAATCTTGCATTTCAGCGTTTTTACACCGCTGCGCATTGATGAATTTTTTTGGAATTCTGTTATGACTACTATTTAATGGCAAAGCATTTAAAAAATCTCTTTTCTTTTCGGGGTATGAATATCAGAAAAGTGATGCCAGAATATCTAGAAGGGATATGTGGAGTGGCTAAGGCTGTTAAACTTGATTATCATAAAAATTCGAGAAATTGTCCTACTCAGCCCTACAGGGCGGAGTTTGACCGGGCAATTTCTTTTGAAAGCGGATTTTTAGGATGCCAAAAATTTCGCCCTGAATGGCGGGGTTTTAGAACCCACACAAAAATTTTGTGAAATTTTTGCGCATAAAAGTTCTCAAAAATATGGTTTTTTGATGTGTGTTGAACTTTGATAATCATAGATGGGGAATCTATAATTTGGAGTTATTTAGTATTTGACGTGCTGTCATTCCACCGGTGTGTTCGCCGGTGGTTCACACACCGCTTCCATTCGGCAGTCAAGAACCACGCGATAGGGTTGCTATCTGCTCATGCCACTGGTCTCATCAAAAATCTTTGATTTTTGAGGTATTGACCGGTAGTTCTTGATTTTCTATGTTTTATGGCATCCTTCTGAGCTGTTTCAGCAGGTAGCTTTCCTCAGGAGTTTTAGTCTCCTGCTTTTCTGTCTTATGCTTATCATCATCCTGTCCCACACTCTTGCCAGTCCCTGCCGATTCTACAGCTGTCGCCGGACCAGCATCTTTCTTTTCCTCTGCACCTATATGATCTTTTTCTGTTGTGTTCCATTTTGGTCTTCCAGTTTCATACGGGCCCATCTCTTGTTTTATCTTCATCTCTATGGTTGTCATCTCTTGTTGTGTTAGGTGTTTTGGTTCCCAGTCAAATGAAAGCCCGTCATCAGGATTTCTTGGCACTATGTTTATGCTTAAGTGGGGTTGGTCCTGTCCTGCATCCACTCCATTATGGACTATCAGGTTAGTTCCTTCACACTTTATGCTTTCAAACACTGCAATAGAAAGTTTGTTCACGACTCTGAATATGTGGTATGTTGTGTTGTTATCAAGTGCCTCGATTATAGGTAAGTGGTTATTGGGTATGACAATGATGTGGCCTATTGTGGCAGGTTGTTCAGAAAGAAAAGCTGTGCAGACATCATCTGCATATATGTTTGCAGTTTTTTTCTTTCCTGAGATTATGTCGCAGTACTCACAAGTCATATTAATCGCTCCCTTTGTGAAGGTATTCATCTACCTTGGATATTATTGCCTGTCTGAGTTTTTCCTGATCTTCTGGACCTATCTGATTCTTAGGAAGGTCATATGATCTCAGTCCATCTCCGCGCTTTCTAGGGACTACATGTATTGTGAAATGTTTTGATTTTTGTCCTGCTGCTACTCCGCTGGCAACCTGTATGTTACTGCCGTCTGCGTTCAATGATCTTATCTGTGCTTTGGATATTTGTTTAGCGACATTGAACATGTGGCCCACATCATCATCTGTAGCTAACTGCATTATGTCGTAGTGGTTTTTTGAAATAACCAGTACATGCCCTGGGTTTGCAGGGTTGATATCGAGAATAGCGAGGCATTTTTCATCCTCATATACTTTTTTTGCAGATGCTTTTTCTTCTACTATCTGACAGAATATGCAATCTCTTTCTTCTGCATTTGCTGGAGAACTTAATGGTGCGGTCATCGTGATATAATAATAAAAAAGAAAAAAAAGAGGTGAGTAAAGGCAAGGCCTTTACTTTTTCTTTGCCGCTTTAGGTTTTGCAGCTTTCTTAGCAGGTTTTTTGGCTGTTTTCTTAACAGCTTTTTTAGGAGCTGCTTTCTTCACTGCCTTTTTCTTAACCACTTTTTTCTGGGCAGGTTTCTTGACAGCTTTCTTTTTCACTGCTTTTTTCTTTGCTGCTTTCTTTGGTTTGGCTGCTACCGCTTTGGCGCCGCTCTTTGCGTATTTGGTCCATAGCACTTGTGTCTTCTTCTTTGCCTTGGCCTCTTCCGCAGTTGATTCTTTGCCTTCGGCAAATCTCATAAGCGTCTCGCCGTATACCATTTTGTCCAGCTCTGTCCTGATGTTTCTTAGCAGTGCCAGCTCATCTTTTTCTTCTGTCTGGATTTTGCTAAGATCCTTTAGCTCGATATTCTCTTTGCTTATGACAGTATCGAGTCTTTTGTTCAGGTAGTGCTGTTTGATTATGATGTATAATAGGAAAAAGAACAATACAACCAGTACAGCTGTTAGAACAAAAATTAGTTCCACCAAAGGTATGTCGATGTTGAAAACAAAAACCATTTTTTATTTCACCTCTTTTTTAATACGTTTATATATCATATTGGTATTTATAAACTTGTCGTTTTTAAATGGTCGATTTAATGTCGGAAATGCAAACGAAAACCACGCACTTAAGCGCGTGGTTTAGCACTTCTGATCATGCTCAAAAATACAGAGCATTTTTGTCATGCTCAAAGCCATTCGGCTTTGGCACACCAAAACCTGCAGGTTTTGATTGTCCTAAAAATCAGCTTTCAAAAGAAATTACCTATAGGGCAATTTCTGAGGATTTTTATGATTTTGTCAACCTCACAACGTTAGTGCGGACTGTGACGACTACGGCAAACTTTTATTATTTTGGGTTTTCCTGGTGTCCTTAATTACTGCCGATAGCTTCGGATAACCATGATCCGATGCGCTGCATAAAGGGTATTCTGACTCTGGTTGCAGGTTCCCTTAATTCTGGTGTTTGTTCTCCCAGCTTCACCTCATACTCATACACATTTTCCAGTAGTTTCTTTCTCACAGTCGGCATCAGCTTAAGCCTTACATCCGCTTCACCGTCTTTGTTATTGAAGTATGTCAGGCTTATGTCGTCTACACCATCTGTGTCAAGATCCACATAGCTTGTCTCGAGCAGCCAGATCTTGTGCGTCTCAGGCGAACCTGTTGTCCTCAAATTTACAAAGTCTGCAGTCACTTCTTCAAACAATATCTCATGCGACTCTTTCTCGTATTTGAAGGTGTACTTAGCTCCTTCTTGTCTGAGTAGCACAACTTCTATGAGACCTTGCATGTTTACTGTTGTGTCAGCGCTCGCAAAAAGATAGTTCGGCTGGAACAGTTTTCCTTGGCTGTATGCGTTGATTCTTATTCCGTATTCCTGTGTGACTGGTATGTTCTCCAGCATCACGTCTCTGACCACGACAAATATCTTACCTTCTGTGACTGAGAAAGGTCCTATGTGGTCTATCTTGTAGTTTCTTTTACCGTATGTTATTGTAGTCTCGAATTCAAGTTGGAATTCTGTCAACCCGTCAATGTTGTTGAGTAGTATGCACTGCCTCATTACATCGCCTTCTGTGTATAGTTCCTCGTCTGTGAGTATCGCGAGTTTTGGTATATTTGCCTTCAGGTTTACTTTACCGAAGTCTTGTATATCATCTTCGCGGGCAGTGACTTTCATCTCTATGTCTGTTTCAATCACGACAGTTTTTGAACATATGTCGTTCTTGACATGTATTTTCACATCTCTTTTCTCACCTGGCTGCAGAGTTCCTATGTAGATATTTTCACTTATCCATCCGCTAGTTCCTTTTGTTTCTATCTCAACATTATCTAGCAGGGATTCTCCTTGATTTTCTACACGGACATCGATGATGAACTGCTTGTCCTGGATACTGATTTCCGAAGGACTGTTGAGTATATCTATTCCTATCTTCTTATGGTTCGTCTCCGATTTTACTTCTCCCCAGATAGGCTCTTCTCCAGCAGTTGATTCTGGTTCTTCTATTTTTGCCTCAAATTGATTTGACATTAGCGTAACATCATCTTTAATTTTTGGCAGAGTCTTTATTCGTATGTCTGGTTTCCCTTCTTTGGTGCCTACATATGTTAAACTGACATCAGCAGATCCGTCTTCATCAATATCTACGTTCACTGTTTCAAGAAGATCCACTTCGTACATCTTGGGTATTGAACTGACTGTCAGGATTACAAACTCGTCTGATGCGTCATTGATTACGACTGAGTGTTCTTCCTGGTTGTGCTTGAACGGATAGACCTCTCCTGTATTTTTGACTATATCTTCTTCGATCATGCCGTTCAGAGAGACTTTTGTGTCAGTTGAAGCAAGCACGTATCTATCGCTGAATAGTCTTCCCCTGTTGTAGAGGAAGACATCTAGCGTATAGTCTGTGGTTACAGGTATTGAATTTAGGGAAATATCATTTGTCACGATGAGTATCTTATCTTTTGTCACTGAATATGGGCTTAGGTAGTCTATTAAGTAGTGGTTGTCGCCGTATATCAGATTGGTCTCGAACTCAAGCTGGTTCTCGTTCTCTCCGTTTATGTTGTTGTATATTATACAGGCAGTCATCACATCGCCTTCAGAGTACTCTCTCTTATCTGTTGATACTGATAGCCTTGGCACATCGATGTCTATGTTCACAGTCCGATCATCCCTTACATCATTCTCTCTTGCGCTGAATTCTATTTCCAGTGTTGCAGGTATTATCAGTCTGCCGTTGCATATATCACTCTTGAACACGACATCTATTGTTTTGCTTTCTCTTTCTTGTAGATCTCCGACTCTTACCATGTCTGCTTGCCATCCTTCTGTTCCGAAGTTGTCTAATCTGACATCAGTTAGTGTTTCACTTCCTGTGTTGGAAATTTCAGCTGTTACTGTGAATGATCTGTCTTTTATGTTGATGCTGCGTGGGTAGCTGAGTATGTTCAGTTCGATACCCTTCATCATTTCAGGCTGGCACTTCTGTCTTACATAAGGTCGTTCACCTTCGAATGGACAGTTTCCTGTGTATCTGCATTCCCTTTCTTGGAATCCATCTTCCTGGCAAGTTTCCCATTCACCGCAGTCCCATGTATTGCTGCATATTTCAAGGCAGGACTGTGATGTGTCTGGTTTGTTCATTGTTGTTCCACATTCCTGAAGGTCTACGCAGTTCCTTGTCTGTACACCTTCGATGCATGGCACCCATGGATCGCAGATCCATTGCTCTTGACATGATGGTCCTGGTCCTGGGCCGGGTCCTGGTCCTGGGCCTTCTGGTGCCCAGATGCTATATCCTGTCTCAAAGCCCATCCAGGTCTCGAAATAGTTGTCTGTCAGATTCTGTGTAACATTCCTCAATTCCCATGCACTACAGTTTCTGGATTCAAAGTCATAGTCATTGCATACATAGAACTTGAGTTGTGTCTCATCACTAAATGATAAGTCATCATAATATATCCTTAGCATGCCATCTGTCTCCCAGAATGTTCTTAGTCCATACGTAACTAGATAATCTGATTCCTGATTATGCCTATCCATTCCTATGTAGCCGCCGTCAATCCATCCTGGTCTTAAGTCTGATGTGACAATCATGTGTTCGTCATGTGCTCTAAATATCATCTCAAGTGTTGTATCTGGAAGCCATAGTGAGTATTCTCCTATCTCTGAATACTGTGTCATTATATTGTAAATCAAATAATTCACGATCATTGAGCTGTTGATTCCTGTTATGTTGTTATCAACAATCATAAAGTCTGCTCCTACGTAACTGAAGGCCCAGAACTCATCATCTTTTGTATCTTCCTGACCTATTGAGTTATTTGCTTTAAACAATACATCATACTCTCCGATAAGGTTTGTATTTGTGTATTCGGTGATTGCATTGTTGGTAAGCTCAATCACTTTTACTGTGTTATCTGGCCATTCGATAATCGCCCATACATTGTTATAATTGACTGCTGATATGAACAGATCGACTGATGTTCCGTTCTCTATGACGTTTGGATAAACATATGCGTCAAGTATGAAAGGTTCATCTACAAATTCTGTTGTTATTCTGCCACTATCGATTGAAGTTACATTTGTTTGGCTTTCCACGTCAATATCAATAGTGTAATTGCCTGTCTCATTGCTTCCTATTAGCAGTTCTATCTCATAGCTTTCTCCAGGTTCGAGATCTATTATTGTTGTCTGGTTCAGTTCAACAATTTGTATATTGTCTATATTATCTGGTGTTATATCATAGCTGTCTTTCATTGTTCCATTGTTTGTAACTTTCAATACATATGTCCTGTTTGCATTGATTGCAGTCTGTTTTCCAGGTGGAACTGTCAGGTTGACACTATAGATAGGTATCAAATCAATTGTTATTGTCCTGTTTTCTGTATGTCCTGTGTTATTGCTTTCATCTGTTCCTGTACATGTCCAGTTGTACTCGCCGACTATAAGTTCAACATCCCAGATACTGGAATTCCAAACTCCTGAAACATTTGTCAAGTTGGTATAGCTCCAGTTGTCTCCCCAGATATAGAGTGTCAGCAATCCCATGCCTTCTTCATCTGTTGCATTGCAGCTAAATGAAATATTAAGGGGGTCTATTGTTTTGTTCGAACTGTTCTCTTCTGGTCCTACAAGAGTCACATTTGGAGGTTTGATGTCAGGTTCTATTGTGCAGTTTTCAGAGCATTTGTCTCCGTTTGCTGTGTTGCCATCATCACATTCTTCTCCATCTTCAAGGAATCCATTTCCACATTCATTCGCAGGACCTATGCACGTTACAGTCACTTTGTCAAGGAATGTGCCGTATGAGTTTGGTGTTCCTAGGTCTGAGAACTTTATGACGCTGATGCTTGCAGTGCTTGTCAGGTTATATGCATGTGTTGTCCAGTTGCTGTCATCGCCACCTGCTTCTGTGAGAGTGTCAATGTGATGCCCATTCCATCTGAACTCCAGTATGTTGTCTGATTCACTTCTTCCAGGTCTTGGAGAGAAATCATACTCAACATGGTAATAGTATCCAGGTATTGTGTGAATATTCTGTTCTATGCTTATTGATGCAGGTTCTCCGCTGTAATCACTATTTGGACCTTCCCAGTCAGTATCAAGCTCTGCGTGCTGGTTACCTTCTGAATGGCTCCAACCACTGTATGTTCGCTGCAGCTCTAGGTATGCCTCTTCAGGTCTGTCATTTCCCTGATATGATGTCAAGTTGCTAAGCCATGCGACCTGCCAATCAACAGAGTATCCTGGGTAAATTTGCCAGCTTTCAGGTGTTACAGGGTATTCAAATCCGCCATTCACAGAAAGCTCGGAATCAGGGTAGCACTCTCTTTCAACAATACACTCATTGTCACACCCGTCTCCACTCTCATTGTTGCCATCATCACATTCTTCTTCTGGTTCAATGATGGAGTTTCCACATAATGCATCGCATATTGTGCTGTTTGTCCATGCTGTCGTTTTCTTGCCGTCAAGATGCCAGTGCAGTGGTGAGTGGAAAAATTCTGTGTCAAACTCATTGTTGGGGTATGGGTCTGTTCTGCCTGGTAGGAATGATGTTGGCTGTCCCATGTCGTGATCTGGTGGTGTGAACTGGTTTTTCTCTCCCAGGCTTATGTTCACTGTGAAATTGTTAGGGTTCTGGTATCCCCAGAATGCGGTGTATGATCCGTTGTTGTTGTCTCTGACGCATTCAAGTATTGGTGTTAGCTTCTTGATGCAGTCCTGGTCCTGGTGGTCTGTCCTGCCGTCGCAGTCATTATCATGGGTGTCTTCACATGATATCTCAAAAGGCACTTCAAATGGATCATCTTCTTTGTCATCATCTCCACAACAATTTAGATCAGATCCTCCTGCTGTCCAGTTAAATTCCAATGCATTGCATTTTGGTTCGCACTCATCTGGATCAAAAGTCTCATCCACTTCTTCATCGCAGTCATCATCCACATTGTTGCATATTTCTGTCGAGTTTGGATTTATCGAAGCGTTCAAATCGTTACAGTCGTTACATCTTGTTGAGTATGTGTCATTATCCTGGTCTGGTTCACATTCCGCTTCGCAGCTCTTTGTCGTGCAATTATAGAGTCCCATGCATTCATTGCGCACAGTTGGCGGGAATGTAGACCATATATTTTTTCCGCATCCTTCAAATCCGCATCCACCTTCTGGACAGTCTGTAGGACTGCAGTCTCCATCCTGTGATCCATCATAGAATGGTATTCCTTCTCTATCACACCTGGCGCAGATTCCACCGTCTTGTCCAAATGTTGAACAGTCTCTGTAAGTTCCACCGTCACAGGTTTTTGTTCCTGCACAGTCTCCTTCTCCGCAGGAAAGGGTAAGGTCTTCATCAACATGGTTATTGCAGTTATCATCTATGTTGTTACATGTTTCATTCATGCCTGGGTTGATGTTTGCATTGTTGTCATTACAATCATCTCCGAAGCAATACCATCTGTTCTGGTCTCTATAACCATCATTATCCAGATCGCATGTCAATGAGCAGTTAAGGTCTGATCCATCACAGTTTTCATCTATTCCGTTATTGTTGTTGATGTCTGGGTTGCAGCTTTCTGTGGCTCCCGGGTTGATACCTGGATTGTTGTCATTGCAGTCTCCGTCGCATACCTTCCACCCATCATGATCTTCATCGTATCCTTCGTCTACTTGTGTGTCGCAGTCATCATCTACGTTGTTGCACAGTTCTGTCGCTCCAGGATATATGCTTGCGTTGTTGTCATTGCAGTCTCCATCACAAGTTGTGTAGTTATCTCCGTCAACATCATATCCTTCATCTATCTCAGTATTGCAGTTATCATCTATATCATTGCATCTTTCTGTGGCTCCTGGGTTGATTTCAGGGTCATTGTCATTGCAGTCTCCGTTGCAGATGGTGTAACCATCTCCGTCTACATCATATCCTTCGTCTACTTGTGTGTCGCAGTCATCATCTACGCTGTTGCACAGTTCTGTCGCTCCTGGGTATATGCTTGCGTTGTTGTCATTGCAGTCTCCATTGCAGGTTGTGTATCCATCTGAATCTTTGTCGAATCCTTCGTCAATATCTGTGTCGCAGTCATCATCGATTCCATTGCAAGTCTCTGTTGCTCCTGGGTTGATTGCTGCATCATAATCATTGCAGTCTCCATCACATGTGCGATATCCGTCGTCATCATTATCGTATCCTTCGTCAATATCTGTGTCGCAGTCATCATCTACATTGTTGCATTTTTCTGTTGCTCCAGGATATATGCTTGCGTTGTTGTCATTGCAGTCTCCATCACATGTTCTATATCCATCATTATCAACATCGAATCCTTCGTCAATATCTGTGTCGCAGTCATCATCTATTCCATTG
>JABMQF010000126.1 GCA_013203345.1 Candidatus Woesearchaeota archaeon | reverse complement strand
GGTTCAATACCCTACCCTTTAGGGTGCAATTTGTAATCCCTAAAAGTTTGTCAATCAATCAACGTAGAACTGCGTTGGTGTTCCAAACCTGCGGTTTGAAACAATTTGCGAGGCCGTAATACCCCTACCTTAAGGTCGGGGATAGGCCTTGCGTATATAATTTTGACAAACTTTTAGTTATGTGAATTGGATTAGCGCAAAATTCCCAAGAGGTTGTTTTGGTGCTGTCATCTGTGAAGAAATCTAGTTCCGGTCTGGTGCTGATTATGTTTCTGTGTGCATAACTACTGTGTTTATCTAAATCAGACCGGCTGTTGTGTTAAAAAATTATGTTAATCTTACCTCAATACCTATCACTGTCTTTGAAACTAAAATTGCTGTTGCATTGGGACGATGTTTGCTTTCTTCGTCACTCCTTGCTTTCAGCCAGCTCGATATGTGTGGTCTCTATCTCAACTAAAGTTTTGAAGATTTGACGCACTCTTGGCTCTGTAGCTTGTTCAAGGAATTGTTGATAATGCTCTACAGCACCAGATTCACGGATTTGTGATTCTTTTACCAAAGCGTTGTCTTCTCCAGGACACTCGTCTGAATTTATATCTATTAAAGGCTTCTGGGCTCCAATCATTTTGCTTAACAATGAAGCGTGTTCAGCCTCAACTTTTCCTAATGCTTTGAATCTGGACTTGAGCTCAATGTCTGCTGCTGCTCTTGAAGCGCAAAAATAGAACTGAGAATTGCTCACCTCAAGCTTGATAGCATCAAGTATGTTCTGTTTTGAAATATCTGATAATTCACCAACAACAGGTTCTTTGTATTCTTTTGCGGGCACAATATGTTCTTCTGCAGCTCCGCAGAAAGGGCAATGTGTGGGTTTACCTTCACCGACGTAAGGATCACCGCATATTAAGCATCTCCATGTCTTGACTGTCATGATAGCACCTCAACAACTTTCTGAGCTCTGCTTCTTATTAAGCTTTACCTAACTGACGCGATAAGTTTTTAAACAAATACTTCAATCGGATTTGTGTGATGATCATGGAATTTATATCAATACAACAGGCGATGGACAAAGGCGAAGGCGAAGTTTCACTGAGGGGCTGGGTTAATCGAGAAAGAGGATCCAATAAGCTCAAGTTCATAGTTTTGAGAGACAGCACAAACACTATACAATGTGTTATTTCCCGTGCTGATGTCGGAGATGATAAATTTGCTGAAGCAGACAAGCTCCAGGTCGAGGCATCTCTTGAGATCCACGGAGAAATAAAGAAAGATGAAAGAGCACCAACAGGATATGAATTACATGTGAAGGATCTTAATGTTGTGGGATTGAGTGACTCTTTCCCTATACAACCAGGTCAGAGCAGAGAATTCATGGATGATAACAGACATTTATTGCTCAGAAGCAGCAAGATGGTTGCTATGCTGAAGATAAGGAGCACAATATTTGGCGCTATACATAATTATTTCCGAGCAGAAGGATTTTTTGAATATCAATCACCAATATTCCAGTCCATGCAGTGCGAAGGTGGAAGCACGCTCTTTGAATGTAACTATTATGGTAAACCGGTCTATCTTGCACAGACTTGGCAGTTGTATGCAGAGCCAGCAATATTTGCACTTGAAAAGATATACACAGTAGCACCTTCATTTAGGGCAGAGAAATCAAAAACATCGAGACATCTCACAGAGTATTGGCACGCAGAGATGGAGGCTGCCTGGATAGAATTCACTAAGCTTCAGGATTATTCAGAAGGTCTACTGAAAGCTGTGGTAAAAGAAGTTCTTGACAAAAATCTTACTGATCTTAAAATACTTGAAAGAGATATTGAGAAACTGAAACCAACATTGGAAAAACCATTCCCGCGAATGACATACAGTGACGCTCTTAAGATACTCAATGAGAAAGCAGGTATGAATGTCGAATGGGGCAAAGATCTCCGAACAATAGAGGAAGACAAACTTTCTGAATTGTATGACACACCAGTCATTGTGACAGACTATCCAAAGAAAGTGAAAGCATTCTACATGAAAGAGGTGGCAGACAACCCTGATGTTGTACAGGGCTTTGACGTGATAGCTCCTGAACATTATGGTGAAATTGTCGGAGCATCACAGAGGGAAGATGACCTTGAAAAACTCAAGCAAAGATTATTGGATCAGGGTGAGAATCTTGATGAGTATGAATTCTACTTTGACACGAGAAAGTATGGTTCGGTGCCTCATGGTGGATTTGGTCTTGGGGTAGAAAGAGTCATTGCCTGGGTATGTGGTCTTGATAATATTAAAGATGCAATACCATTTCCAAGAACAATGCTCAGGTGGAAACCTTAGGACGAGAACTCAGACCACTTTTCCATTCCTGAAATTCCGTCAGCGCGTATCATTATCTTTTCTTCTTCTTTTTTCACATGGATTATAGCGTCCATGAGATGTTCTATGGTGACAATTACCTTCTCGTCATGCATCCCTTCTTCCATTGTCAGGAGTATGGAACCACCTGCCTTCTTCACCTTTGCTATGATGACCTGCAGGAACCTGCCGACCATCTGCGGGTTGGAGTACATCAGGAGTGTGGAGAGAGAGTTGAAGATGATGTTGTGATGTTGCCCTAGTCTTATGAACTCTTTCTCAATGTCTGACAATGCTATGCTTATCTCATTCAGCGCAAGGGGACCTGATACTCTTCTGATTGATGGTGTGTCCTTGATAAGTTCGTCGGTCTGCTGGGAATAGCAGTCAATATATTTCATTGTCTTTTTTGTCTCGAATTTCGTGATAAATATCTTGTGCTGCAGCATGTCCTTTTTTATCTCCTCAGGTGACTTGTCTGTTGATATGAGCAGTACAGGTGTGTTGTCATTGAGTGCGTCAGAGATGTAGTTGTAGATTACCTTTTTCTCCCCTGTGAGAGGTGGGCCTATCAGAAGTGCTGCTGAGTTTTTAGGAATGCTGGCTGAGAGGGTCATGTTTTTTTCTTCAGTCTTATTATCTCTTTTTTCAGATCCTCGATATTTTTCTTGTATCTTTCTTTTTGCTGGATGATTTTCTGTTCTGCTTTTTTCTGTTCTGTGATGTCTGTTGTGATTAGGATGGCTTCGTTAATCCTGCCATCCTTCTTCAGCGGACCTATCTTTGTTTTGTACCAGGCAGTGTTGCTTTTTGGTCCCATACCTTTTATGATGTATTTCTCTATCCTGCCTGTGTTAAAGACACGTTTGATGGCTTTCTTGACTGTGGAATGATGTTCAGGATCTATGTAGTCATATTGGCTAATCCCTTTAACGTCCATGCCTGGTGTGGTGCGGTTGATGAACTGGATGATCCCTTTGCGATCAACTATGATAATCATGTTAGGCGCGTTCTGCACTAGGGATCGCCATTTCTCTTCAGACTCCTTGAGTTTTTCTTCTGCTTTTTTCCTTTCGTCAATGTCAACACTGACCTGGGCGAACAAGGTCTTCCCTCTGTTATCCTTGAATGGTATTGTCGTGACCTGGGCCCATCTTTTCTCCTTGTTAATGAACTCCTCGACTACTGAAGGTTGGTTGGTCTTTTTTGCCTTTTTCAGACCACAGTTCGGGCAGATTGTCTTTCTTCCTACAAAGTATTCATAGCATTTCCTCCCTTTGGGTGCACCAAGGGTTTTTTCCCATAACGGGTCAATGTAGATTATGTTGAAACTTGAATCAAGAATGCTCAGCCCTGTCTTTGTCTCGCCGAGGATGAAATCAATCTTTTGATTGAGATCCATTATTTCATCGTCTTTTTTCTTTTTCTCTGTGATGTCCCTGAAGAATCCCGCAATCACTTCTTTTTTGCCAATCTTCATGACTGATGCATTTATATCGCAATACACCACTTTATTGTCTTTCCTCAATAGAGGGATGTCCTTTGCAATGGTTATCTTTCCTGTAATCTGCTGCCTGAACTGGTTGAGCACGTAGGGCAGGTCTTTCTTCGGATGGATATCTGGTATGGATTTGTTGAGTAGTTCCTTTTCAGTATAACCTGTCAATCTGCGGGCTTGGGGGTTGACAAACAGAAACTTTTTTGTCTTTGGGTCTGCAGCAATGATGCCGTCACTGGCCCAATCAAAGACTGCACGGAACTTTTTTTCTGATTCCCGCAGTTCATTTATCTTGGTCTTCAGGTTGTGTATGAGTGTGGTGTTCAGTTTTTGGTAGTTTTTTTTCGGCATTTTATTTCCTTCCGGGCTTTTCCGCTTTTTTTTGCATCATCTTGTCTATATTCATCTCGCATGCGTTCTTTTCCTTCAGGAGCTTTTCCTCTACTTTCTTTATATCAGTGATATCGACTAGGTATCCTAGATAGTGCGTGATGTTCCCCTTGCTGTCCCTTATGATTGTTGTGTGGTCCAGTACCCAGATGGTCTTTCCGTTCTTCCTGACCAGCCTGTAAGGTTTGTGCCTGAAGTTCTTCACACCTTTTGCGCTGTATATCTTCACTTCTTCACCTACTCTGCTGATGTCCTGTTTTGGGATTAGGTCTGCGTAAGGGGTACTGCCTGATGTGAATTCCTCTACGGAATATCCTATTAATTTCTTCACATTCGACGAGACATACTCCACAGGCCATCCCTCCTTGTTCTGCCATCTGAATACTACAACTGGCCCTGTCACTAACATGTCACGCTCCTGCGCGAGATCCTTGTTAGCTTTTTTGAGTTGTTCCTCAAAATTTTTCTGCTTGGTGATGTCTCTGATGCTGGCGAAACCGCCTATTATCTTTCCATTTTTATCTTTCCTAGGTGATGTCCTGATGAATGCGGGAAATTCTTTTCTGTCTTTCCTGAGCGCATGGATCTCGCCAGCAGCTGATTTCCCTTTCATTGTCTTCTTCACAAGCTCTGCGACTTTTGCCATGTCATTCTTAGGAGTGACCTCAGCAGGACTTTTTTTCAGGAGTTCATCCTTATCCTTATAGCCATACATCTTTACTGCAGCAGTGTTGACATCTATCGTCCGGCCCTGCCTGTCCAGAACCCATAATCCGTCACTCACTGAATTTAACATTAGTTCTGAATAATCGTTCTCTTTTTTCAGTCTCTCTGCTTCCTTCTCCTTTGTGATGTCCCTGAAGAATCCCTGGGTCGCTATGACCTTTCCGTCCATCATGCGCGGGACAGCATCGCCTTTGACAATGATCTTGCTGCCATCCTTTTTCATGAACACTGTTTCTACATCTTTGAGTCTGTGCCCTTCCATGACCTTCATGAATAGAGCACTGCACTCATGCATGTGTTCAGGATGGATGATGCGGGACATGTCAAGGGACTTCACTTCCTCTTTTGTGTAACCCATGATGCCCAGCCAGGCCTGGTTAACAAACAACAGCTTCCCTTCAGGAGAGATGCTCTGCACCATCTCATGGGTGCTATCTATCAGGTTTTTGTACCTTTCTTCGCTCTCCCTGAGGGCCTCGATCTTGTTTTTCAGGTTGTGAATCAGGGCGATGCTCAGCCTGGCTTGTTTGGCTACAGACATATTATTCACCTATAATGTCTGCTATCCTTCTTGCTGCTTTGCCTAGTTCAAGGAGTACCAGTCCGAGATTGATTCCGGGCTCGGCCAACAGTATGAGGATAGCTTTTTCACCAGCAGAAATTGTTATAATCTTGCCTTTCTCTGCATCGACGATGATCTGCCTGAGTTCGCCCTTGGCGAGCTCTGATACTGCTGTCTCGGCCGCACCATGCATCGCCGCGGACATGGCAGCAAATGTATCCTTGTCGATGTTCTCTCCTATGTCAGATGCTATCTGCAGGCCGTCAGGCGATATCACTGAGCTGCCGACTATGCTGCCGACTTTCCTGAGTTTCTGCAGCACAGATATGAGCTTGTCTTTCTTTGTTTCTTGCATTTTATCTTCTATCTCCTTATTATGATGTAAAATATTGCGATGGCACTTGCGAGACAGAGATTGAACATAACTTCTCCTATATCGTGCAGTATGTTAAGGTCGTTGTTTAGCATGTCCAGTATGTTGCCTGTGAGGAAGATGGCAGAGCCTGCGAACGCCAGGTAGAACACTGACTTGAACTTACTATACTTCAGGAACAGGCGCGACTTGATTATCTCTGGTTTTTCTTTCCTGAGCACCAGGACTGCAAACAGGAAGAAAGCAGTGATCATGATGCTTGACAGGTGGTAGACCCACCCGATAATATTTTCCAATACCATTTATATCACCTTCTCCAACAACTTTTCCAATACATTATTCACGTCCTCTTTTTTCAATTTGCAGGGCTTCCCTTCTTTAGCATTCGCAGCATTCTCTGCTCTCATAGGCACCAGCAGGATGTCCTCTGGCATTGACATCATCCTCGAGACTTCAGCAAGACCCAAAGCACCTTCAAGGTCTATTTTATTCACTGCAATCACTGCAGGAAGACCATCCTTCCTTGTGCGCTTGAGCATCTCCTTTGCCCTTGCGAATCCCTTGGGTTTTGTGGCGTCAACAATGATTATAACCCCGAACGCCTCGCCGCTCAGCAGATCTAACATCGGGTCGAACCTCTCTTGGCCAGGGGTGCCGAACAGGTCTACTGCAAAACCTTTGAACTCGACATGGCCGTGGTCTAGAGCCACAGTTGTGCCTAGCCTGTCGACAGAAATTGCTTTTGTTGAGGCAGAGTGGATGAAGCTTGTCTTGCCTGCGTTGAACGGGCCTGTGACAAGTATTTTCGGGATGAATACTTTCACACCACCCGGGTTCAGTATCTTGTAAGGTATCTCATGTTTTTCCTTCTTTTCCAACCATGACGCTTTTTCCACAGAGAAATACGAGCGCAAGATGACTTTTTGCTCTACTGCCTTCAGCCTTATGATGCAGTCAAATACTTTCTCAACACCTTTTATTGTCGACTTGCTGTAAGGCCATTGGGTGAACAGCGCGATTATTGTAATGCCTGATTCTTTTGCTTTTGATGTGAACTTTTTTAGGAACTTAATCACTTCCTTCTCAGAGTTTGTCACGTCTATCATGGATGAGAGTGAGTCAATCACTATCAGTGCAGGAGTTTTTGTCTTGTTTAGCAGACTGTATGCTGCTTCAGATACCTGGTCGATATCTGTGGGATCTTTCACAAATCCCTTTGCTTCAGGGAGTGCTTTTATCAGCCCTGAGTAGCTGTCCATGAAGACGCAAGAACCTTGTTTTTCAAAGCGCGAGATGTCCCAGTCAAATCCCTTTAGCATTTCCCTGACTATTGATGGTTTTTTGTTGTTGACCATGTATGTGGCGTTTCCTTTGTTTATGAGATACGAGAATAGGGACTGGTGCGCAAATTGCAGGTCCTCTACACCGGGTGTGGCCATAATCAGGACACTACTGCCCTGTTTTATGCCGCCGGTCAGTTCCCTGTCTAGAATATCTATGCCTGTACTTATCTTCATTCTGTTGAAAAGAAGGAATTCTGTTAACTATTTTTTTTATTCCCGGGACAAAGGTAATTCTTTTTACTTTTTTGTGGAGTGGTCACATCTGCAGGCAGGGTTTTTGAGATTATCTTTGGATAGTTGTGCTCGGAGCAGGTTCTCAAGGAATCCTGTGAATGACCTGTTCATAACAAGGATGCCTATGTCTCTCCCCTTCATCAGGTCATCATCATCAGGTATTGGTTCGACGATTATTGATTCATTGCTGTCTGCTGATATGAAGTTGTTGGTGATGGGCATATTTGCGTTGCATATGTCGCAGAAGCTGAGAAGGTCGCAGTCTTCTTTGTTCTCATTTGTGGTCTTTGATATGATCTTTATGGTGACTCCTTTGTCGTGGCTGTCTTTCAGCACGTTCTTCAGGAATCCTAGTCTTTTGAGCCCGTTCTCGGATGTTGATATGCATATGTTGTTCTCAGCTTTCCTGATAAGCTCTTCCATCCTGCGGTGGATGTTGGATCTTCCGTTAATGACCCAGAATATTCCCTTGGGCTCGTTGAACTGCTTGCTTTGTGTGTATAGTGGCATCAGCTCTTTGTCAAATACTTGTTTTAGGGAATCGAAGCGGTCGATGTGCTGCTTGCGGATGCCAACGAGAACTTCGGTCGGTGATGTGGCTTTGCATTTCATCGGTTTTGTCGGAAGGGTGAGAGAAAAACCTTTTGAGCCGAGCGATGTCAAAATCTCATATACCTTGCCGTATGGTATTCCTGTTATGTCGCTTATGTTCTTTGCTGTCGATGTGCCTTCTTCAAGCAGGGAGAGGTATACCTTTGCTTCATACCTATTAAGTCCGAGTTCAAGTAGATTGCTGATGATTTCTCTTGGTTCACTCATAAGTCTTCACTTCTTTTAGGGAATAAACATTTCTATTCATTAACTTCTTTTTTAGCATTTTATCAGAGGATAAGTTCTTTATTAACTATTAAGGGTGAAAAGTGCCTTTAATCTTTATTTATGTTTGATATTTGTTTTTTTTGAATTTTATATAAATTATTCCTTAGAAATGGGATAAAAAATCTGTTTTTGGGATAAATTCTTTGGGTGTGCGGTTTTGCAATCTGGTGCGCCTGAAATGGCAAAAAAGGGTGTTTGGCGTTCTTGTTGCTGTGTTTTTTGTTAAGTTTTTTTTATTATTGTGTTTTTTTCGGATTTTTTTGAATTTGTTTATAATTTTCTTCTATTTTTTATCCTAAAATTATCTTTTTGGGATAAATTTCTTTAAAAAGTTTAAAAAACCTTAAACCTTTATTTATATCCTGAGGGGTGAGAAAAATACGTTTCTTGAAAGCAGATAAAACAGATTCTGAACAGATAGCTGATCTCTATAGAAGAGGTTTCAAGAATTATTCACTCAAGCAGTTCACAGATCCTGTATCAGTTGAGCAGATGGTCGAAGATGAGAAGCACATCTGGTTTGTGGCTAAGGATGGCGGGAAGATTGTGGGTTCTGTTGTCGCTGAAATTGATAAATGGAACAGCAGTTTTGAGATAGGCAAGACAGTCACGCATAAGATGTATTCTGGTAGGGGGATTGCGAAACACCTTTCAGAGGATGTTGTTGAATTTGCATTCTCACAAGGCTTGGATATACTTTGGGGTACACCAAGGAACAAAGCGACGTACAACATCGCGAAAGGGATGGGGATGGTGTGTGTAGGTTATCTTCCAGGGTTGCATAGACCTGGAAGGAGAGAGAATCATCTCGTTATGATGAAACTGAGTGATGTTGCGCGTCGGAAGAGGGTTGAACCGATGGACTCCTGCAGTGTGTATGGTACAGATTGTGCGAAACGTGTGAAGCAGGAAATGCGCCTTGGTTCAACTCAATGCAGTTATCCTTCTTTTATCAGGGGATTTGATAGGGATGATAATATATTGCTTCCGGTGAAATACAACGAACACGATAGATCCCTTGTGATAGGTGATTCGTATTTTTCACTTGGTGAATGTGAGTACCTGCAGACAACACTCCTCTCAGACAAGGAGGGATGCATGAAAGTGTTTAATGCGCTCGGATTCAGGATGTACGCGTTCATGCCTGCTTGGTATGAACAAGGGAGCCGTCGGTATGATGCTGTGCTGATGGCAAACCCAATTGTTGAATCGATATCAGCAGACAGGACGATAGACGAGGTTGTGATGTTTTTGGAGCGGCAGTTTAACATTGGTATGGAGGTGGTGAAACATGCGGGGTGAAGGCAAATAACTTTGATATTTTTTGAGGTGGTATAAGTGAGCACAAAGAGCATTCTTATCAATTATGGAAGTCAACCTCTATTAATCAGTAGTCTGATGCCTGATGCTGGACTGGCTGCACTGGCGGGGTCCTTGGTCAAACACGGCCATGAGACTGTTATTGAGGATTTTTCTACTGTGAATATTGTGGAGCGTTTGTTTCCCTACCAGTACAGTGGTGATATCAGTTCTGTTGTTGGAAAAATTATGGATTCAGTGGAGCGAAATGAAAAGATACCTGATGGCGATCTTGACTCGCTTGCAGAACTTAATTCAAGTGTTGCAGCGTATAGAAAAGATAAGGTCAAAGAAATATCAAGGGATATAATAAGCAGAATCATTGATGTTAAACCAGATTTTATAGGTATCAAACTGTGGATGGGTGATGCTTTCAAGGATTCTATTCTCATAGCTGAACAAATCAAAAAGGTATTTCCGGGATTGCCTGTGATTGCGGGCGGATCCCAAGTCGATATCTATAAGGAACTGGTTATGGAGGCCAGCGATGTCTTTGATGTTCTGGTATATGGTGAGGCAGAGAATGTGATTGTGCAGCTTGCCAATGCGCTGAAAAAAGGAGATGATCTTGGTAACATACCTTATCTTATCTATAAGCAAAATGGGGGTTTAGTTAAGACACCGCCCCGGCGAACTAAAGATCTGGATTCCTTACCAACACCTCTTTATGATTCTTCAATATACCCTGCCATGGAAGGTGACCAGAAAATAAAGATGCTTATAATAGATGAAAGCAGGGGGTGTCCTAACTCATGCAACTTTTGTACACACCCAATAAAGAGTGGCAGAAAATGGAGAAAAAGAAGTCCTGAAAGGGTTGTGGATATAATGGAGGAATATATTGAGAAGTATGGTGTTGCAAGTTTTAGATTTTCAGGTTCAAATCCTCCCCCTAGTCTACAGGAAGGTATAGCAAGGGAGATTCTGAATAGGCGCCTGGAAGTAAGTTATTCCCAGTTCGCGCATGCTTGGGCAAGAAATCCTGATTATGCACTTTTGAAGGAATCTGGCTGTCATGCCTTGTTTTTTGGTGTGGAATCAGGGAGTCAATACATACTGGACAATAGCATAAACAAGAACACCACTATCGAGCGGATAAGAAGAGCAGTTACCTCAGCCAATGATGCGGGAATATTCACTGTGACAAGTTTCATATATCCTGCACCTCTTGAGACTGATCAGACTACTGAAGAAACGATTAATTTAATACTTGAGTTGGCACCTGGTTCTGTACAGATTTCTTTGCCGGGTGTGATGACCCTGGAAAGTGGGTGGGGTAGTGAGCCATCAAAGTATTCCATTCAACTTGATGATGAACAGACTTTTGAAAGGACGGTCATGAGTTATAGGACTCAATTCGGTCAGTCACCTATCTTGTGGGAGCCACTTCCATATAAGATAAATGGCAAACATTTCAGGCAGTACCTGCGACAGTCCGAGCAATTTACACGAATCCTGGAAGAAAAAGGGCTTCTGACACAGATTACCGATGAACAGGCATTGATGGCTGAACATCTGAACATTCCTTTGAGGGAATTTAGGGATATCAATCGTAGCTATCTGATGGAAGGTAATCATAAGGGTATATCTCGTATTGTAAGCGATCTCAATCGAAGTATGCGTGCTAAATTACCTTGATGATTTCAATTTTTAATGTATAAAATATTGAGTTGGCAAATAGGGTGGAATGGATGGATTATTCCTGGTCAGAATACGCAAAGCATTACGATCGTGCAACACCTCACACATCTTTCTATATTGACTTATCTCGACTTATTGAGAATTTTATAGGGTGTGGCTTGGTGCTTGATGCTGGATGCGCTACAGGAATATTAAGCGCGCGATTGGCTGAAAGCGGTCGACGGAGAGTTGTTGCAATGGATGCTTGTGAGGATATGCTGGTGTTGGCGAGGCAGAAGATATCTGAGCGCAATAAAGAAAGGCTAGAAGTCATCCGTGGAGATGTTCAGAACATACCATTTTCTGATTCTACTTTTGATGCTGCTGTGTGTGTGAACGTGTTGTTTGACCTTGAAGATCCTCTACTGGGGCTAACTGAAATGTACAGGGCCATCAAGCCCGGAGGACTTCTTGCTATATCTTGCCCGAGACCTGACTTCAGTCCAGATGTACTTATCAACCAGGCAATTTCTGATTACAAACATAAAGGAATTCTTGATGATCTGCTTGATGATCTGGATTATATGATTAAGTTCAATCGTGGTAAGATACCGAGGCAGGTTTATTCTCTTGTTGAATTGGAATGTATGCTAGAGGATGTCGGCTTCCATAACAAAATGTCATTTGAGCGCGTGTATGCTGACCAAAGCTATCTGATTGTCACTGAGAAATAAGCTATGTTAATACATATGGTTCGAATTTGGCATCTAAATCTTTCATATCTACAATGTTGTCTACTTTTTGCGCTTTGAAATCGGAATTACTGGTGCTGGTTTCCAACGGTTGAATCAAAAATTCGCATAATGGCTTTCCGTTACTGACACATTGTGTTTCTAAGCAGAATAATTTTGTCTTTAGGGCACTGTAGCAGAATCTAGTGGTTTAAATATAAGTCCTCCTTGATGGTTTTGTAAGGTAACATCACCAAAAAGGAGGTTGATAATAATGGATGTTATACACTCGACACTTAAAAACT
>JABMQF010000125.1 GCA_013203345.1 Candidatus Woesearchaeota archaeon | reverse complement strand
CTTCTCAACTATAATCTTCATTTATATCACCTCGTCGACAGATTGGATTGAACTACTAATCTCTCGACGAGACTTCTATTTATAACATTCGATTTTGAGAGAAGGATTTCATATTAGCCGTACAATACAAAAAGTTTATATACTTTTCAAGCATAATGTGTTTTACTCGGTAAAGACTTGCCAGATTTTCAGTCTGGTTCTTGCCAGGTTTTATGACCTGGTCTTTATTACGCATTCTAGATTAATATGTATTCTTGATAGGAATCCGCTTTCATTCCGACGAGACATGAGTATATGCTAACAGCAGGTATAGTTTTTCAGAATTAGTTCTATTAATCAGAAATATTCTAAGTAGTTCGGAATGTTGGCTGCAGATATTGTGTGCGGGGTCGTTGGTTAGGTTGGCTTGGAGGGTTTGTAAACAAATTCTTTTAGGATTTGTCTTTATAAGTTGTTTCGCAATTTTTATTAATCACTGGTTGTCTAGGAGTTATTAGGTGATATTATGGATAATACTTATGGATTAAGTGAAGTTCTTATGTAACTTGAAGCCGAACTAAGGTGTGTTGAATTGCGTTTTGAAGAGGAGTCGGGTCCGACGGCTAATGTCTATGAGTTAAAAGGGGAAAAGATATATTTGGATGATCGTTTTTCAATACTACCTTTGCAAGGAGTTATGCAGTCTTTGGGGAATACTCCTGTCCACTATCCAATGTTTATCATTGATAACTGTGATGCTGAGGGTAATTTCAGTTTTGACAATGGTGGCAGATGTTGTGTAGAAAATGTTGTTTATTTATCGGGTTCTCCTATACATGTGAGCAACTTCCACAGTTTGACCTGGCAAGAATTCAATGATATGAAAAGACCTGGTAAACTGGAATTGCTTACAGTTAAGATATACAAGCCAAAAGAACTTTATATGGGGTGAGAAGAGGATTTGTGATGCTCTGTTTGCGGACCGTTGAAAATATTGTGCGCCGCGGGCGGGACGTCCGCGATCAAAGGGGTAAAACCATTTCGAACCCGCATGAAATCCGGTAAGATTTCACCAGGACGTCAACCTGGCGCAATACCTGATTATGCGACCGCGGCATTACATAATATAGACCTTTCTGGTCTCTAAATACAAAGGTTTTTATATTTCAAAACCTTGTAGGTCAACATCCGGTAAGATTTCACCAGGTCTTTGACCTGGTCTTTATTACGCATTCTAGCTTAATATGTATTCTTGACAGGAATCCATTTTTCTTTCGACGAGACGTGAGTATCTGTGAACAGTGGGTATGATTTTTCAGAAATTTCTCTTTCAATCAGAAATATTCTAAGTAGTTCGGAATGTCGGCAGTAGATATGACGCGAAATACATATTTTCAGCTAATAACCAGGTTCACTTGGTTTTTTTCTTTTTATCTCTTCTTTCAATTCAGCGACCCTTCTTGTTATGGGTCTTCGCAGCGAATCCCACCATTTTCTGCCAAATAGCGCCTGATGGACTGAATAATCTCTAGGGTCTGGCCTGAATCCCCTCTCCTCTTGATCCAAACCAAACAAGTAATAATCAGGCCCTATCAAAGCGCATGCCAGAATCTTTTCTCGTACATGTCGAGCGATCTTGATCCTTGTCCCGATGATTAATCCTGAGACCCAAGGCCGATGTCGGACCATTCGGTGAGCCATCTTTTTGACTTTTCTAGGTTTGAAACACCATATGTCTTTCTTGAAACCATAATCTTTCTTTTGGATAGACTTGATATTTTCAATACCTATGTAAATCAAATCCAGATCATTAGGTTTGTTTCTTTCTAAACTTTCTTTTACTCTTGCAAAAGAGCCTACCCTGAGGATGCATACGGGATCATATTTTTTAAGGTCATCCACTATCTTGGTTTCAATGGAAGACAATTCTTTGATGCTTTTTCCTAACATTCTCAAAACAACCTCATATAAGCAGCTATCTCGTCGTATTCATTATCATCAAGTATTGCGCCATCTTTCTTGACTATCCTTGATGCAGCAAAACTGGCTTTTCTGCCTGCGCTGTCAAGTTCAGAACCATCAAGAAGAGCTGTTAAGAACACACTCCAATAAACATCTCCTGCACCTGTAGGATCGCGGCTTTCACACTGCTCAGGAAGGATAGTGATGTTCTCATCGTCATTGCCTGTGGATATTAGAGATCCCTGGCTGCCCATGGTCAGGACAACAATCTTTGCTCCAAGCTCATGGAATTTCCTTATGTAATCTTCAGGTTCTAATTTTCCGAATATCTCTCTTGCATCGTCAAGCGATGGTTTTGTCAGGTCAGCGAATTTGTAGACTTTTTTCAGTACAGACATGGCCTCTTCTTTGTTCGGCCATACTTTTAATCTGTAATTTGGATCGAATGATATTATCTTCTTTTTTTGATATGCCTCTTTTATCACTTTTAACACAGTGGATCTTGTCGGTTCTTCTGCAAGAGTGAATGCATTTGTATGAACTATTTTTGCTTTTTTTATTATGTTGAGATCTATCTCTTCTGGCAATAATTGTGTATCTGCACCTCGTAGAATCTCGAATTCAGGAGTTTTCGGATGTCGTCGGATAAAAGATCTTGTTGTCTGTTTTTCCTTGTCAATCTTTACATGTTCCTGGATTATGCCGTGCTTTTCAAGTTTTGCAAGCAGTGCGTGTCCGTCATCATCATCGCCTATTTTTGTGATAAGAAGAGGTTTCTTGCCAAGGTTCTTCATATGGAACACGATGTTTGCAGGACTTCCCCCGAAGAACTTATCAAAGAGCTGAGTGTCTTTAAGTGGTTTATCTTCTTGAGATATGTAATCTGTCAGAAGTTCACCTATTGAAAGCACATCGAATTCACCCTTCAGTTTGAATATCTTCTTCAATAGTAATTCCTGTGGCATATTATGTCTCCTTCATCCGAAGATGATCATCCTGTGATCGCGTTTGACATCCTTCACTTTGTTGAATGCCTCCTGCACAATGTGTTCACTAACAATGGTATCTCCTCTGCGTGGATCCATGATATTGAAAATACCCTCCTTGTAACCATAAATTGGTAGGTAGTGTGGGTTGCGCTTGTTGTTCTTACTGCCTCTTATTATGCCTGTGATGAGCCTCAACATGACAATCTTGCCCTGCTGCAGCGCAGATTTTACATCATCAATAGTGAAATCACGCTCATCGATATCCAGGTTAAGTTCTTTTGTCTGGGAGTAGAAGAGCTGCGAAGAAAAATTAGCAATCTCTATTTCTTTCTTCTTGTATGACTTGAACTTGTAATCAGGGAATTTATACTCATGTTCACCGACAATGACTTTTAATGGGATGTTGTGCTGATGGGCGTATATTGCTAATGCGTAGATAGAGCTTCCTCTTGTTGGAAGAGTGGCTGTTTTGTGCCATATATCGAATTCATTCTCTGCATTCAGCTTGAAATCCTTTTTGAAATGATTGATTATCATAGCAAGGGAGGCTGCTGCACAGGTGTATCTTGTGGTCTGTCTGTATGGTTGCATGTTGACAAAAAAGAGGGATGGAGTATTTAAAAAGATTTGCCTAGAAATCAAGAATGAAGTCGAGATACGCCTGTGTCATGAGCATGACAGAGCGCTTATCCACGCGTTCATCAGGACCGTGATCAGCATAACCTTCAGGCCCGAAGACAATACAAGGAATGTCTGCCTTGCGCAGCAGTCTATTATCTGTGCAGCCACAGTCTTTCACAAAGCAAGCCGGCCTGCTGCCTGTGATTGATTCAACAACACTTGAGAACTTTGCGACAAGCGGGTGGTCCAGAGGGGTCAGTGTTGGCCGCGTATATTTAAGAACATCAATAGTGTAATTGAAAGGGACGTTACTATCTTTATACTTCTTCTTAAGAGGGTCAAGTCGCTGCATGACCAAAGCTATCAGGTCAGAATCAGACATTCCTGGGACTATTCTCGCATCGATAATCGTACTGCATTCTGCAGGTACCTTATTGGTCTCGTTCTCAGTCGATATGCTGTTCACGCTCAACAAAGGCCTACCGACGCATTCATGGAAATGATCAATATCTTTTTCCAGTTCCAGCACACCCCTTGAGGCATTTACTATCGCATTGACGCCATGACGACGTGCCTGAGATGTATGTGAACTCTTCCCAAAGAATGAGACTTTCAGCTTGCACATACCTCTCTCAGCATTCCTGATATGTCCGTGGCTTTCTTCTCCATTGATCACGAAGTCAGGCTTTTCAATCATCCCTTTTTCTATCCTCTGTATGATTGTCTTGGTGCCGAACTCAGCGCTTTTCTCCTCATCACAGACGAACATCAGCATCAGCCTGCAGTTGAGATTAGGGGATTTGGCAAGCAGTTCAGCGATGCACATCATAGCAGCGAGTCCGCACTTCATGTCAAATGCGCCCCTGCCGTAGATGAACCTCTCATCCTCCCACGGCGTGAATGGGTCCTGGGTCCAATGGTCCTCATCAAGTACATCAACAGTATCCATATGCCCCATCAGACCTATCAACGGCCCTGACTCTCCTATTGTGCAGATTATGTTTGGCCGATTGTCTGCTTTTGAAACAATGACTGGAGAAAGCCCAAGACCATTCAGAAAATTTTTGATGAATGCTGCTATCTCCTCTTCGTTTCCTGAAACACTCTTTATCTCGATGAGCCTTTTCAGAGTAGCGAAAACCCTTTCCGAATCTATATTGACAGTATCATTACCCATGGTCTGATAGGATTGTTATGGTCTGATTTCTAAATCTTTCGGAAACTGCTATCCTTATCGCATGGCATCCTCAAGGACTGATGACAAAACTCCCCCCATTTTTTTGATGGAAATATTGCTCCGCAAGTGCTTGTCATTGACTTCAAACTCTATGCAGTTGACACTTGGGTTGCGGCCGTACTTGTTTATGGTGTAGCCTGCGGTCTTGTGGGCTGAGTATGGTTGGTTGTACTCAACTAAGAGACCTGTTCTGCTGCGGAGCCGCTGTCTAATCCTTTTGCAAAAACCTGCGTCTTTGCTGTACTTGTACAGTATGCCTATGTCGAGCTTGCGCTCTTGCGTAGGAGACCTGTGGAAGAAAGAGTGTACTGATATGAAGAATGATCTGTTGTGCGAGGAATTCAATTTTGTTATTTCTTTTTGAAGTCTTTTATGGAAAGGTGTGTAATAATTCTTTACCCTTTCAGTCCTCTCCTTTTTGCTGACATCCCTGTTACGTGGCACGACTATACCAAAACATTCATCATTTATCAGCTTCGGGTGGTCAGGGGGTTTGTTAAGGTTGAGTACCATGCGTGAGTATGCTGGAATCAAGCATCTTGCGCTGAGTTTAGAAGATATCACTCTGGCTAGACTATCTGCACCGACATCGTAAAGGTCAGGGCTTTTCGGCAGATTATTTTTTCTTGCTCCCAGCGTGCCGTATTTCAGTGGTATTACTTTTGACGCGTGCTCGCAGGTGATAATGATAGGTCTTTTTGAGTTGTGGTTCAGGATTCGGTATGTTCTTGCCATTTTATGCCGCCTTTTCCAGCATTATTCTTGCAGACCCTCTGTTCAATTCGCTTATTATGTCTTGCCGTGCCTCAGGACTGTACTGGTCCCTGACACACACTATCCTTGCAACCCTACCTTCATCAAGATAAAGCACGCTCTGCCCAGGATGGTCAAGGATTGTCGTGCCGTAATCCCTGAAAATCTCACTTTCACGTTGGCACATGGGAGTGTAGTTAACAGTTCTCTGCCCTTTTTTGGCCTTGACACCTTTGACACCCCAGTGTATGTCTGGCATTGAGTATCTTGAGATGTCTGTTCTGAAAGTCCCTTCTGTGACTGCAAGGAACTCGAGCTCAGGAAGGGAGACTCTCTCTGGGTTTGTTGTTCGGTGAGCAAGAATGGTCTCAGGGGTCGAGCCAATCTTCCGAGGGTTTATCTCGACAAAATACAGGTTGTCCTTACTGTCAATCATGAAGTCGACACCGAAGAATCCCCTGTAACCCTCTGACCCGAGGTGTTTCCCTATTTTTTCAGTATATTCTTCCATCTCTTTGACTTTTTTCATACCAGCTGCAGAAGGGTAGACAGTGCCGCCATAATTTACGCCATCCATCAGCTGGTCAGCAATGCTGGCGACAAGCACCTCATCATCATTTGCGACAATACCTAATGAGCATGGTGATGATCCAAGGTTCAGGAGTTCAGATATTATGAACTCATTCTTTCCTTTTATTTTCCTTGAATAGAGTATGTCGTCGAGGCAGGAGACAGGTTCTGTGCCATTTCCTCCGAAGCCATTTGCGCAGGCGATGAACGCATCACCATTGAAATCTTCTTTGTA
Source organism: Candidatus Woesearchaeota archaeon (assembly GCA_013203345.1). GTDB lineage: Archaea > Nanobdellota > Nanobdellia > Woesearchaeales > UBA11576 > JABMQF01. The sequence goes on along the minus strand of JABMQF010000125.1, from coordinate 6,618 downwards.
AGTCTTGACAAGCTCTTCAAAACTATCAACAGTCCTGCCTCTTGGGACAGGAATGCCTAGCTCCTCGACAATATGCCTTTGGTGAAGCTTGTTATCGAACCTTGTGAACAGGTCAGGCCGTGGTCCGATGACCTTGATTCTTTCGTCATGATCTGGAAGGGTCATTTCAGGCGTGCTCTTGAAGAGGTTTATGTAGAGATCATCTTGTGTTTCGAGAATCTTGTCAACTGTTTTTTTCACAAAATCATTCCTGCTAACATCCCAGTTGATCTCGGGCTGGTCCAATGGCAGGATGCATGGCTGGGCTGCTTTGTGCGAGGTGTTGTTGTAAAGCCTGTTGTTGATGACAATGAAATTGTTGCCCTTGTTATTCATATAAGGAGGGGGCATGTTCGGCAGTATGTTGATTATCTCTGTCTGCCTGCCATATCTTTTGGATAACATCTCAGAAAGAAGGGCTGTTGTGGCTATGTATTTACAGTCACCTACAAAAAGTACATAAGCTTTTTCGGGGTCGATCCTGACATTGGAGAACCTCAGGCCGTCATTTCTATAGGGGGTCATTGCCAACAACTATCACCTTTTTTTTAGTATACAAATATGTATATTGATATGGTAAGTAAGATTTATAATAGTGTTGGAAATATAGTTTGTGAAATAGTAATATTTATATAAATAAAAGTAAATATAACAAAGAAATATGGGTTTTTTGTAAAAAATGGGCGAACATGTTAAACTAAGGAAGACAGAGAGGCTGATATTAGGTCAGCTTGAGCTTGACTCACGAATGCCTTTTTCGAGATCAGGTAGTGCTGTGCGTAAGAGCCAGCAACAGACGAGCTATACTGTCAGCTCGCTGCAACGCAAAGAAATCATCAAAGGATTTTATACTCTTATTGATTATTCAAAACTTGGCATGCTCAACTTCAGGGTGTATTTTAGGGTCAATTACATAAACGAAGAGAAGTTTGAGGAATTGTTATGTTTCTTAATTGATGAAGCGCATACATCATGGATAGCTACATGCGGTGGAAGTTATGATTTGATCTGTACATTCTTTGCATCAAACCCTTCCCAGTTCAACAAGACGCTGCGCAGCATAATCGCGCGTTTCCCAAGTCAGTTGCAGAACCGAATGGTCCTTACAACCATTGTTTCACGCGACTTTGGAAGAAAGTACTTGTTTAGAAAACAGTCTATACCACAAGAGATTGTTGGAGGAGACAGGGAGCCGGAAGAGGTTGGGAAGGATGACTTGATTATACTCAAAGAACTTTCACAGGATGCGAGAAAGTCATCAGTAGAGTTGAGCAGGAGCACAGGCATGACACCTAAGTCAGTAATAGAGCACATAAAAAGACTTAGAGAGCGCAAGGTGATAAGAGGGTTCAAGCCATGGATTGATCATTCTAAGATAGGATATACAAGCACACTGATGCTTGTAAAGTATCATAATGTGACTGTGGAGATGGAGGATGAGCTTGTTCGGTATCTGAAGATGCACTCCAGTGTGACTAGATTGTCAAAGACAATAGGTGAGTGGGACATGGAGATTGAGATTGAGACACCTGGACAGATTGAATACCGTAGAGTTGAGATGGAAGTGAGACAGAGATTTAGTTCTGTTATACAGCAGATAGAAAGTGTACCAGTTTACAAGACACATAAGATTAATTATTTTCCTGGGTTTGTGATAGAGGCAGAGGGTTAATTCGACTCTTTTGAGTTTTTTGCTGACGAGGCAAATCCGAGTCCTACTCCGCTTTTCTTCGAAAAGCTCCGTTTGTTGCCAGGCTCCGCGCTGCACTATTTCTTTTTAGGACGCGGCACCCCCGCAACGGCTCACTCCGTTGACACGTGGATGCGGCATTCGCTCGTAAAGCTCGCTCAGCCACACGAGGTTACAGCGTTCCATCGAGCGAAGCGAGATGGGACTGGGTGGCGGGATCAAGGAACAAGACCCTTGTGGGACATCCCCCTGCCGCGTTGTGATGTTTTGCTGGAAGGCGCTACGCGAGGGGCAACGACGGTCTCGGATTAGCCTCTGACGACAGAGTCGACTTAATTGAGGAAGCATAACATATTTAACCCACTGGGGATTTTCTTTATGTATGGAATCACTTGAGCATATCAAGGAAAAGATACCTGAAAACCTGTATTCTGTGCTGGAGAAAGAAGGTATAGACCAGCTTAGACCATCGCAGACAAAATCGCTGAAAGCAGGACTTCTTGAAGGCAAGAATCTGCTTGTGTGCACGCCTACTGCTTCTGGAAAGACACTTGTCGCAGAGCTGGCTATGATGAATAGAGTACTCAGGGGAGAGGGCAAGGCAGTATACATCGTGCCGCTCAAGGCACTTGGTACAGAGAAGCATAAAGACTTCAAGAGAAAATACGGCAACCTTGCTAAAGTTGGAATATCGGTAGGAGATTTTGATGCTTCAGATCCACACATTCACAGACTGGATGTTATTGTTTGCACATCAGAAAAACTTGATTCATTGATAAGGCATCACGCGACATGGATAAAAGACATAAGTGTTGTTGTAGTGGATGAGATACATCTTCTTAATGATCCTGGAAGAGGTCCGACACTTGAGATACTCATAACAATGCTTAGGCAAATAATAAAGAACGCACAGATAATAGGACTTAGTGCAACAATAGGCAATGAAAAAGAGCTTGCAAGCTGGCTTGGCGCAGAACTTGTGCACGATACGTGGAGACCTGTATCACTTCATAAAGGTGTCTATTATGATGGTAAAATAGAATTTGAATAGATTTCTTAGGCAGCTTGGTCTTCAATTACATCCTGCGGTTTATAATTCGCAAGTGCCTCTTTTATGGGAATTATTCTGTTCTCATTAAGCGAATCAAGAGTATACTTTTCTGAAGGCTCCTCAACATCGATATCGAATTCATTGTCGTCTGTTGCCTGAATATTTCCAAGAGCGATCATTTTCGTCAGCTGGTTGTCATTCACTAATATTCCTTTTTCTGCAAGTGCGTACTTGACTTCACTGTCATCATAACCTGCGTCCTTCATGAAATACGCAAGATTGCTATCTTGTTCTGTGAATGATTTGCTGGACGATCTCTGGTAATTGTTAGTTGTGGGTGCAAGAACAGAGTCATTATTAGGTTGGTTAAATGTTGCAAAAATACTCTGGTTATATTCTTCATTCTGAACATCCTCAAGTCGGTCAAGCTCAGATCGCTCGTCTTGAATAGGTGCAACATTGATTTCGAATTCATTGTCTGATATCGCCTGAAGATTTCCAAGAGTTAACATTGATGCTAGCTGAGTCTCATCCAATGATATTCCTTTTTCTGCAAACACTACTGTTATCTCATTATCAGAATAACCTGCGTCCTTCATGAAATACGCAAGATTGCTATTTTGTTCTGTAAATGATTTACTGGATGATCTTGTGTGATTGTTAACCATTAAATCTAATGCAGACTCATGGACTGGTTGGTTGAATGTTATTAAAATACCTGCGTCATAAGCATCATGCCAAGCTTCCTCAATTTTGTCAACCTTAGGACCTTTATCTGATGAATTTAGTCTTCTAGGTCGGTCAGTTGTTTTAGTGGATCCTTCTGGTCTTTCATTTACTGACCTTGTGGCATAATCCATTATTTCTCTTAAACTATCTGCTACTTCATCACTACTATCTTCAATACTTGCCATGAAACTTGAGGTGATGCTGTTGTCACCCATTAGGATTTCAGCAGTGCTTGGAATTAGTGTGCTTGCTGTTGCAGGTACATTTGAATCAGGGTGAGGACTATCTGTTTGATTGTTATCAACTGAGTTTGTGCTTGTATATTGATTATTTTCTGGTGTGATGTCTGGAGCTCCTTGAGGTGTGTTGTCTGGAGCTGCTTGCGCACTTGGTGTTCGGACTCTGCTAACATGTAGTTCAGGTGTATCTGCACCTGGAAGTATACTTTCCATGGTGAATGCTTCACCCCTCCTGTTGCTGTGGGTTGCTTCTCCTGTTAAGTCAGCAATTCCTAAACCTATAGATCTCAACAGGAAATGGTCTGCGAAATCATATGCTGCAAAAGCGTGATCAGCTCCGTAACCAATTCCTGAATTGTAAGCCTGCTTGTAAGCCGCGTTGATCATTTCCTGATTTGTCACAATCTCTGCAGTTCCTCTGTAATCTGGATTATTTGGTCTGAATGAACAGTCTCTTGCAAGTGTTACTAAGTGATTGTAAGTGTTTTGTGCACCAGATAATGTTTCAGGATCTGTTTCAACGTTAGGTTGAGAAACAACTTCGGGTTCGGGTACAACTTGTACTTGTTCCACTTCTTGTTCCACTTCTGGTTCAGGAGAAATAGCAATATCTTCCAGATTGATATATGCTTCCTGGCTATCCCTTGCAACACCATTGCCCAAGTTCATGACAGGTCCTTGCTGTGAAGCGTCGTAATTAGATGTTTCTGCAGTATCAGCGTCCTGTGTCATAACGACAACAGGCTGAGAATCTTCTGCTTGTTCTGCACAGATAAGTTTTGACATGTAAACAGTTCCTGCGCCGAGCATCACTGCAGCAACACTAATACCTGCGATTGTCCTTTTCATCGCAGAATTGTTTTTGTTGTAAGCTTTAGGATCATGATTATCTGCCTGCTGTGAAAGCTTTGCTTTCATCTTTTTTGCTTTACGTTCATTGAAGTATCCTTTGACTTTTGAAAAGAGACCTTTCTTAGGTTTCTCGTAAAGATTTTCTGTGCTTGTTACAGAAATACGGTCAACAGAATCCCTGACTATCTGTTCAAGTGTTGGATCCTCGAGTGTATCGTCACCTATTTTATCTGGATTGACAGAAATAGGACCTTTAAGTGTGTCCACATCTTTAATTGGTTTTTGGCCGCCAAAATAATCGATAGGTTTTGTTCTGCTCTCTTCGCTGTATTGTGCTGTAGTAGCATTATCACTTGCTTCTGGATGCACAGACTTAACTTCTCTTTCAATAACTTTAGGAATATGTGTTTCTGGCTTTGGTGGTTTTCCGTTTTCCTTACGTATTTCTTGTTCTGCTGCTGTTAAGAAGAAATCAGCATATTGATTACTGGGGTCAGGGTCTTTGTTGACAATAGGTGTTTTAGGGATTTTTTTTACTTTTTTAGCATCCTCTGGAATTGCTGGAGGTATTGCTTTAGAAACAGGATCTTTTACTCCTAAACCTCTCTGTGTGGTAGATGGTTTGTTCATGGGGGCTTGAGTTTCAGGAACATCATCTGCAGGTATTTTTGTTATTGTTTTCTTTCTTTTATCTACTTCTTCTTGTATTAATTTAGTCAATGCTTGAGATAATTCTTCTTCTTCTTCTAGTGTTGGTGTGTTGTCATCAAAGGAATGCTGGTTTGCAGTGTATTGAACATCTGACTCTGCTGTTGGAAGAATGAAAGCACCACTCTGTTCTTTGTCCATTTCGTTAGCCAGAGCTGCGAATGTATCTTCAGCTTCATTTCTTCTATCTATCACTCCACTCATTCTGTCATAAGTATCAAAACTTTTTGGAGGGGGTGTGTGTTGTCTGATTGCTTGATCAACACCTGTTTGTTCTAGGTCTGTATTTTGATCACCTACCCTGCCCAGGGGAAGGGTCTCTTCAAAATCAGGTATCATATCTGTATCTGAATTAGGGTCTTCTATGATGACGCCGCCTACTTCTTTGGCTCTTGCAATCGTCGCATCTCTTTGGTCTGCAGGGATTTGACTTAGCATGGCAGCAAATGGTACGCTGCTTGATCTTCCACTTTCATCATTTGGATTATTAGAATTTGTATCTACTAGTTTTTTAATGAATTCGCTCGGTTCTTCGTTGTTATCTTCTTCATGAAGAGGATTCATCCTAATATCTGTATTCTCTTCCCTATCTCTTCCGTTTGAATCATCTCTCACCATCATTACCACCAGACATTCATCAGACAAACGCGTTGCTGATGAATAATATTATGAATTGCCAACTCCCTTTTTTACTCCCCCTTATAGGTTAAGGTTAGAACTACACCTATATAAATTTTTGGTTTTTAATTACTGTCGGGTGGTAATTATTGGCTGTTTTTGTTGTCCTTGCCAAGTGTCAAAAAAGAAAAAAATTAATTAAATATTGAATTTGTCAGCAAATTGTCCTATGATGGGTGTGACCTTTTCCTTGCCTGAAAGTGCGTTTATCCACGCAGTCAACCATAGCACTATCCATATCACCCATGCAACTGTCATCAACAGCCATCCAATGGGGGGTATGAAAGCCAGAACTATGTTTGCAATCCATAAAAAGACACAAGCAATACCTAAAACAAGGCCTTGTTTTGCGTAGAATATCACGTATTTGTTTTTTTTATTTGCAAGCATGGCTATTACAAAACCTATTATTGGAAGGAACGCTCCAAGGAACGCGAAAACCTTCTTATCATCCTGATGAGATACTTTCTTAGACATAAAACCACCCTCCTTTTGATTTATAAAAATCTAGAAAAATATGATTATTGGTGTATATAAATGTTTGGATGGTTTAGTTACGGACATAAGTAATTAATAAAATTGAGCGTGAAATTGTGTCTTTGCCAAAAATTCTCCAGACGTGCCTTTAATTT
>JABMQF010000124.1 GCA_013203345.1 Candidatus Woesearchaeota archaeon | reverse complement strand
TTTTCTGTCATTACAACTTGTAAATTTATAACCGCTGCAGAGCAGCGGGGTATTATATTCAAGTTGTAATAAATGGGTGTGCTGATTCAGGTAGAAGCATTAATTATTCTTGTGCGTCAGACAATGTAGTAACAATTTTAAGAATTTCATCTTTATTAAGTTCAATATAATTTTTGTGAATTGTAAATCCTTCATAAGCTATTCTATTTCTATACTCTCTCATTTGTTGTAGAAATTGCTCAGTTTGTTCACTTAAATTTAACAAAGTTGTAACATAATCAATAAGTTCTTTATGTGCGCCTTCTCCTTTAATTTTTATTCCTTTAGCAAGCGTAATTGCCTCCATTAGTTTATGTATGATATCATAGTAATCATTGAGAGTATTTGTAGGATACTTTACAGTATCTGTTTCATCTAACCTTTGTAATGTGATCATTGCCATTTTCTTAAGGGCATTTGATTTTTGCTTATCTGGTTGAACTTTTATAATCATTCAAATACCTCTAAAAAACCACTTAAAGTGATACCATTAGTTATGCTATTCTTTAATTCTGTAGGATATTTTTGAAAATTCTCCTTGAAATGAAGTTCTATTTTTCTGCCAATCATTTTTTCAAATTTTTTAAGATTAATTTCTTCTTTTTTACATTGAACAAAAAGATCCAAATCACTGGTTTCATCATCTTCTCCTTTCTTGAAACTTCCAAAAACAATAATTGATTTTGGCATCAATGTTTCTTCAATGTGATCAATTAAACCAGATTCAATAAGTGTGGTCAAATTAAAGATTATTTTATATTTCTTATAATTCTTGTTTTCAATGTTGGCTTTGTATGTTGGAAATTCCCTATCCCCTCTTTTTTGTATTGATTTTTTTATTATACCTTCCTTGATGAGAATTATTAGATTTTTCGTTATTGATGTATGTGCTAAATTTATCATTCTGCTAATATCCATTAGATATTGCTCTTTGGTAGGATTAACAAAAAAAATCCCAGCGGTTTTCCACATACTACTTTTATGTAACATATAATACATTTAAGTAATGCTCTTATATAAATGTTGTGTTATGTTTTTGTAAGATATGTTACTTATTTGTAATATGGGATTATTGTGTATTTTGGTTATGTGTTTATATTATTCGTAGGAGGATTGTGGTAATGGTAGAGAGTGATGATCACTCAACTTTCCAGCTTTTTCAATCGCTGTGCCTTGCTGTACTTTGACCATAACTTCTTGAAGTCGGGTGTTTTTAGCAGTTCATTGAAATTTCCTGATGCTATGATGCGGCCGTTACTGAAGTAATATATCTGATCAAAGAGTGTTAGTAGATGCAGGCGGTGCACTGATGATATTATTGTTTTGTTCTTAAACTTCCTGAATATGTTCTGATATATCTTAAGTTCGTTCTTCAGATCAACGCTGCTTGTCGGTTCATCGAGAAGTACTATTGACTTGTTTTCGCTGGCTATCAATCCCCTGCTCAGTGCCAGTCGCTGCTTCTCACCGCCGCTGAGATTGACACCTTTTTCAACAATTAGCGAATCGAATTTTTTAGGAAGGGTGTTTGCGACTTCAGTGAAGCAGGCCATGTTGGTGAAGACTTTGATGTCTTTCATGCTCCTATTGACACCTAATGTGATATTATCCTTGATAGTGCTCATGAATATCTCAGGGTCCTGGGGGATGAGTGCGATATCATCGCTGATGGCCTTGAAACCGTGTTTCATCTGTTTGTCGTCGATGTATAGCTTGACATGTCGGGGGTGATAGAGGTCGCGCATGACCTTCAGTAGAGTTGTCTTGCCTGATCCTGACTCTCCTACAAGAGCTATCTTTTGATTTTTTTGGATGGTCAATGATATGTTGTCAAGGTGAAGATCTTCTCCTCGTGCATGGTATGAAAACCTGAGATTATCTATTTTTATCTCTTTCCACTTCTTTAGCTGTACACGCGGGACTTTTTCAATAGTCTCGAACTGGTCTGAGATCTCCTCTACATTTGAGACCTGTGCCCGCCACTTGACAATATCACCATACCTGTAGGCAAAGTGAAAGAAGATATTGGTTATCTTTGTGACATAGCCATAGAGCGCGAAGACAGTTCCCACCATAATAGCACCTTTATTGAAAAAGATGTATGATGAAAGAACCAAGAAGACTGTCAATGATGCGCAGCAGGACACTGCGAACCACTTTGTCTCATTCAGCTTGTTGTTATTTACAAAGAGTTTCAGGGGGGTCATTATCCTGCTGTATATCGCAGATGAAACGAGTTTTTCAATCCTGAGGATTATCACAGTTGTTATATTGCTGATTACGTCAAAGATTTTTTCAGATATCTTATTCTCCTGTGTGAATAGTTCTTTGTACTGTCTTATAAGTATCCTGTCGAACCTCACAATGATAGAGATAGTGATTAGAATCATGAACGCTACAATGTATGATGAATGAATATTGAAGTATGAAAGTGCCACATATGCGAACGAAAGCTTAATTATTGTGCTGATCACTTCGAATGTATGCGTCGCGTATTCATAGAGCCCTTGAGTCCCTTTCTCTATCTTATCAATTGTATCGCCTGAATGGTGGTCTGTATGCCATTCTGCTGACAGATCCATAGTACCATCAACAAGGTGTTTCTTGTAGTTGGCACGGCAGAGGAAAGCGTTCTTTGTCTCAATCACTCTTGAAGGGCCGTGGAATGCCCAGAAGCCTATCCATATTAAGATGAATAAAGAAAGGTAACCTATAATGGTGTACATATTGGCATCAGTAACGCCCTCCTCCTGGATGATGTTGAGTACCTTGGCGATGATGAGCGGCTCGAACATATTCAGCATATTGGCTATCACAGCCAAAGATGCATACAAGACAACATTCTTCCTGTTACCTGCTGAATATTCCCACATCTTCCTTGCAAGGAAGACAATGGCATTGTCCTTGATTCCCATGGAGTGCCATACTGTTTTAGTGTTTAAAAATTTATTGAAAATCTTGTAAGAGATTTACAAGGGGTATAATACCCATTCATTCAGGGTGAGATTTTCAATCTTTAAGAGTTTGCCAATCAATATGCGATGTTGTAATACCCTGACCTCTTGTACTTACTTCGTGCGTGTAAGCCTTCAAGGAAACCTTGAATTTTAGGTGGGGGATAGACCTCGCCAATGAATTATTGGCAAACTCTTAATTATTGGGAGAAAATAAGTAATAAGTTAGGGTGTCTGCCAATTAATGTGTGCTGTTCTAGTCTTTGGAAATGTGTTTGTTTAGTTTGGCAAAGGTGTTTTTGGACTATCTTTTCTTTTCCGAAGGCATTTTTTTATTGATTTTTTATAGGGGAATAGTCAAAGATAAAGCAGACTTCGTGGTTTACAATGGGGGTTCGTGGTTTTTTGGCTGCCTGCGCTGTACCTTTGCCGCGCTCGCACAACTGTGTCATTTCATGTGTTCGCCCAACTGCGTTAGGTTTTTTCTGTTTGTGGTTTAGGCTCGCTAGGAGGCAATGGCTGTGCAGGCAGCTTTGTTATTGGTTGTGTGGGTGCAGGTAGCGTAAGTATTTGTGCGTAAAGCTTATTAGTGGGTGTTTGGTCATTTTATTGGATGATACATAAAAGATACCGTAAGTTGGATGATCTTTGCAATATAGAGCTCTACCCAAGAGGGTTTGTGCTGAAAAAGGAAGGGCATGACTTGATAGCACAGCCGCATAGGGATAAATATGGTAGAGTTTTCACTTTGAAGAGTTTTATTCCATCAGATCCAGTTGAAGGTGTTATAAACTCATTAAAGGAGATTATCAGCGGGTTTAAATTTACTAATCAGAAAACAGAAGTTCTTCCGCAAATAGTCTATGACTGGGATGACCTTGATGTAAAAGTGTGGCGCAAGCATTTTACATACCATATCGAAGCCCCAGAAGCGCTTTACAGTGACAGGCTGCTTGTTTTGACACAGCTGTTCAATGAGGTGCCAATATTCGGACAAGAAAATGTTCCTATATATTGTTGTTCAGTGCAGAAGATGGACAAAGGAGTCATAGGTAAGAGGAAAGTAGTCATGTATGCAGGCAGAGTAGACAGATCATTAAGGCAAGACGCTAATAGAGTTGATGTTGTAGATAGACTTGTAGAATTAGTCAGAGAACATTCTAAGAAAAATTACGAAGTCATAACAGAGGGATTTACCAGAAAAGAGAAGTATGTGTTAGGGCTAGATTCTATCAGACTTGTGTCTTGATGTAAAAAAAAGATTATTAAAAAATAAAAAGATTATTGTCTTGATCTTTTCAAGACAATCAATGTAACCAAACCTGCAATAATCAATCCTAATGTGATAATAAATCCTATCACATAGCTATATGGATACTCTTCATCTGCAACATCTGTTGAAGCCATTCCTGTTATAGGTGAAGGTTTTTCCACTGGCGTCACTTCCTGTTCCTCAATATATTGAATATTGTTTTGCACTGTTTCTTCTGTTTGTGTCACTTCTGTTAGTTCATTTTGTTTTGTTGGAACTGGAACTTTTTTCTTAATAGGTGGAGCGCAAGCTCTGTTCTCTGTTCTGTTCTCTGTGCAGCCATTATAGTCAACACATGTTCTGGTCTTTGAGTTTTGAACGCAATCACTCCAAGCAGAGCAGGCAATATCTGGCGCGCATATGTTTATCTGCCTTAAAGTATTCACTCTACTGCCTCCGCTTCTTGAAGGTATTATCTCTGCAGCACTTTCAAAGACACCGAACAGGCTGAAGTGAGTCACGTTTGCCCATATGAAATTATTTTCTGTGTTGACTCCTTGTGTTGGTTCGAGCTGCCAATCACCTGATGTCTCATTGTAATAATACATCCTAAGACGAGACTCAACCATTCCAGATATCTCTGAATCATTATATGTTATCTCTATTAATGCCCATGTTAGGTTTCCTTCTGTCTGACTGTCAACTAGAACCTCTACACCTTTTAGCGCAGTAAGTCCTGCAGTTATCCCTGATGGTAAGGGGGTTTCAGAATAAACCACCAGGGAAGAAGATACATTACCTGCAAGGTTCAAGGAAATATTAGTGTCTGCAAAATCCAATTCCATTGTGATATTTTCAGAGATATTTATTTTGTTATTAGGCAGTTCAGATATATTTCCAGTCATATTGACGAATATGCTGTTCAATGTGATATAAGATTCTATCAATTCCAGAACACCACTGTTAAATTCAATCAATCCATTGATTGTAGCGTTATTGTCAGTGAGTATTGCCCTGTTGTTGATGTACCACGTCGTGCCAACACCATTTCCCTGTACTGCTGTTGTGCAGGTTGATATCCTGTTGTCAATCAGGTTATTACCATCAGAGTCGAGCTGAATACCTACTGTGTTAGACGTCAGATTATTTCCAGATATATTGTTACCTGAGCCAGCGACTATAGCTATGCCTGTACTACAGTTATCAATAATGCTGCTCTGCAATACATTATTGCTTCCATTGACAGACAAACCAGTTGTCCAAGATGATATATGGCAATTTGTCATTGTGTTGTTTGCTGAAAGGATTCCTGTCAGAGAGCCAGATCCTATTATCTGATATCCTGCGCAATCAAGAGTCACTTCGTTAGCCAAGACAAGACCATTGCTTGATTCTCCACTACAGTCAAGATCAGCAACCATTGTGAGGCTGCTGGTAATTGAACTACTGCAGCTTAGATTAACTGACGTTGTCATGTTACTGCTATTGGTTGAGTGGCTTAGGCTGTCTGTTGCTCTCACGCTGAAAACAGTATAAGGATAATCTGCAGAACCTATCGCATGGGTGAAGTTACACCACTGCGATGTTGAGTTGATTGATGAATCTAAAGCTCCGTTAACATACAATGAGCAGGTGATATTACCTAACTCAAGATATTGATCATTCCATGATGTTAAGATAGCTGCAGTACCTCCAATGTCTATGCTTACACTTGAACTGTTTGTCAATAATACGGGGGCGGATGTATCTAGTCTTATATTTCTCCTCCCTGTACTGACATTGTTGGAATTTCCTGCTGGATCTTCGCAGAGTATGTTCCAACTGTGCAGACCATCTGCAACACTTGTGTTTGCAGTCAGTGATGTGGCTGTGTTCAAGGCTGTGGAAGCGTTCAAAGCATAATAGCTGCTGTTGATATCCAAAAGACAACTCAATGAACTACCAAGGTTATCTGAAACATTAAAGATAAAACCTGGTGTCGAGTCATCTACATAACCATTGTCAGAAGTGACGAGGTTGACAGTGGGTGCAGTCAGGTCTATCAATACTTGCAGAGAGACTGTTGACTGAGTGTTGGATGCGTTATCTTCTGAAGCATACCTAAGATAAGTAGTGCCCTCTCCTGTTATGTTTATCGGACTTGTGTAATTTGTAGATGGGACGCATGTGTTGTTAGAGTCGGTGCAGTATTTTGTCCAGTTGCAGCCAGATATTGTGCATGCTGGAGTCAATGTTATGATTTGAGCAGATGATTTCCAAGTCCCATTAAATGAGAAGTCATCTGATGTTGTCGGCGCTGTTTTATCCAGCTTTATGTTTCTACTGACAATGCTTTGTGTATTTCCTGCATTGTCTGAGCTATAATATCTGAAATATTGATTTCCTTGGGCAGATACAATCACAGAGTCAGTGTAAGTTATGTTTGGCGTGCAGTTATTTCCTGTGTCTGTGCAGTAGAGTGTTGCCAGGATACCTGAAATACTATCTGATTGCGTCAATGTTATATTTATGTTCGCATTCTGCCATCCAGACGGTGCATTGTCTGTTGTTGTCGGATCAGAAGTGTCGAATGTGTATGAGAAATTCAGATTAGTCTCTGCTCCATTACTGTTGTTTGCGTAAATATTCACAACATAGCTTGTGTTATCATCTTCTGCAAGAGGACCAAGAGATATCAAATAAGGAGCAGCACAGCTGGCATTGTTTGCTGAAGTATTTGCGCTATCATCCACATAAGTCTGATAAGAACAGTAATCAAGAGTCCCATCAGTGATTATGTTGAAGACGAGAGATGTTTCATTCATTATGAAACTGCTGTTAGTCAAAGCTGTCAAGGTCGGTCCTGCAGCAGGAGTTGCAGAAGTTGAAACATTATCACCTTGGTTACCATCAGAATCATAAGATGCTATCCTATAATAATACGTCAATCCATTATTGAGACTGGTGTCCTGGAAAGTCAGGTCTGTAGTAGAGTTAAGCAAAGACCATGAGCCAGAAGCATTTGTGTAGATGCGATATCCTGATAGATCATCGCAGGTTGAATTATCTGTGTTTTCAGTAACAGCATCCCAAGAAAGATCGATTGTCTCGTCGCCAGAAGACGCTGAAAGATTCGTTGCAGGTTTAGGTATCCTGTTTGTCAGGGTCACTGAAGCAGCTGTAGATTTACTACCTACATTGCCTGAAGTGTCATTTGCATATACTACTATATATTTAGTGGAACCCTGGGGTTTAAGTGAATCACTATATGTGTAACTTGTAGAGTTTGTCTGCGTCAGGAGAGTTCCTGTCGCGCTGGTGACTTCAGAGGAGTCACCTAGGTACACATTATAGAAAAGATCAGTCCATATATTATCAGTAGAAGCTGACCATGTTATGTTCAGTGAAGAGTTAGTCAAAGATATATTCAGGATCTCAGAGACGGTCACGTTTCCAGGGGTCGATGGATCAGTTGTGTCATTGAAAGTCAAATTGAGCGGTCTGGCTAAAAATACCTGAGTCAGGTCAAGTAGTGTAAGTTCATTTGAGAAAAGATCGTAAATCATGAATGAAACATTTTCCTCGGGAGAAGCTCCTTGACCATTTACTATCTGTATGCCATACTCACCTGCTGATGTCAACGTGAAGTTTTTTATGTTTTCACTGTTGACGTATGCCTTGAGCACAGTATCGACTGAGACATTATAATCGTCTACGGTTATCATTCCGTTGAAGAAGTCAACTTCATTCATTGCAGAAACAGTTCCTATAACTGTCAATATTAATAATAGTAGTGATAGTTTATTTTTTTTCATGTTTTGACCCCGAAGATTAATAGTTTTTGTTTGTCTTTTTATTCTCTATAAATCTTTGGTTGAATTTTATAACTTAGTTTTTGTTTTTTGTTTAATTTTGAATGTGGTTACTTTATTGATGATTCATACATTTGCTCTGCTCGACAGTAGATTGTTTATGATGGTGGATTTATCTGATTCTGAATGGTGGGGTTGCTGTCTGTTAATTTATCGTGTCGCAAGCTTTTTTACTATTGTTGGAATCATTTTTTGGAGATTTTTTAGTTTTAATCACGACGTGATATTTGCGTGGTGTGTGGTGTGTGTTGTGTGATGTGAAATTTATAAGTTTCAATTACAAGTTTTTACATCGAAACATATTTCAAATCTTAACCAAGGTATTTTAAACAATATATCTTGTGATTAATGGTTAAATCAGATAGTTCCTTTTATGATAATCTTGGCTTCGTAAAAATAGCTAAGATGTGGTGGTCAGAAAATGAGGTGGATATCAGTACTTTTTGTTATTGTGCTAGCTATGCTTGCACTGCCTGCTGTTTCGGCGGCAAGGCTCAACGTACTCGTCTATGGTGGTTCTTTTGATGAAGGATCAGACGTGACAGTTTCTGGAAGTGTGATGACACTTACTGGAACAGCATACTCTGGCAGTGATGATATCCTGCTGAAGCTCTATGAGTATGACGAAGGAACCACTGGAACATTATTGAACACCTCTGCCGCATCAATATCTGATTCTGCTTTTCAAACTAATCCTATCACAGGTATCACTGCAGGGACTTACCTTGCAGTCGCTGTAATAAGTGGAGCCAACCAAGGGAATGGCAGGGCTATAATTACAATAGAAAATCAGAAGTTCCATGAAGTAATAACAGACAGACAGACTTATTCTCCAGGGGATAATGTAACACTTACTCTGAGTGTTACCCAGGAACAAAATGGATCTCTCGCACCTGTTGTTTCAGAAGATGTCATCCTTAAGATAAGGAAAGGTGATGAATCCACAGAAGAGATAATGAATACTGATGTGGATGGTAGCGCCACATTAGTATATAACGTACCGTCAACAAATTCAGGATATGGTGATTATGTTATAGATGTGGCAAACCAGCCATCACAAGCATTCTTCAGTGTCCCATTCTTCAATATCAAGAGCGCTGTGATAAACTCTGATGATGTCGACGATCTAAGATCAAATTCAGAGAGTGTCTTTTCAGGTGATGATGTGATTGTGGCAAGGATAGTCGCTTCAAAAGAGACGAGCTCAGGAGGAAAAGAACCTGTAGCTGGAATGGATATCACAGCACGTCTGATAAAATTATCTGATTATTCAACAAAAAAGACCTGGCTGCCGATGGACTTCACAGAGGATAATGGTGTGTACACATCAAGCAATTTTTCTCTTAGCGCATTGACACAAGGGGAGAATTATGTTTTAGAAGTGGAAGCAGAGAAAGGAATAATAAAGAATGATGCAAGATATTTTAGGATACAGAATTATGATCTTGTATTTACACCAATTTTCGACGAGAATGTCAACGTCCTTGTTGCAGGAGACACAATGAGTTATGGTGTCAATATGGTGGATCTCACAACAGGAGAAGGAATACCTGTCGGAAAATACGATGATGTAGATCTAATCACTTGTCGTGATTCAAGAGGTGCAGACTGCTCTTCACAGGTAAGCAATCTTCAACTTGAAGACTCTGATAATCCAGACTACCGAAAGATATTAAGTTTTACAGTCGGTTCATCAGGGGATTATATGCTTGAGCTCAAAGTCAACACAACAGATTACAAATCAGTCAAAGAAATTATCAGTCTATATGTGGACGATTTTGCAGTCTACGCAGATACATCCAGTGTATATGATATTCCTAAAAAAGATTTCAGTTCAGGAGCTAATGTCAACCTAAAGACATTTGCATTCCTATCAGAAATGGCAGAAGCCAACATCGAACAGACCAGAGTGTTATGGGTTAAGGATTCTGATGGTGCTGATGTTACAGAAGACATGTTTCCTGCAGGAACCAGCAGAACAGTAAGTTCGGATGCTGTCAGTGCTTATGCGCCACAGACTTCAGGATGCTATGATGTAGGACTTGAGATAACAACATCCAATGGTACTGCTGAAACATCAACATCGTTATGCGTAAAAAAGTATGATATCTGGGCAGATCCTTACAGATGTGATAATAATGATTGGAGCTGGGAGTTCAGCTCAGAAGATGATGCCTGTCTTCATCTTTATATTGTTGATTCCTGGGGAAACCAGCCAGATCCCGACGATGTCACAACAAAGGTAACTCAGTTGACAAACATGATGACTGGTGAGACATTCACTGTATCCAGCAGCAGTAATGGAACTGATGACTCAAGAAGACCTGTGGTTCAATTAGATCTTGCAAATTATCCTGATCTATCATCAGGATTCTACATGGCCAGTTTAGAAGTAACAGAGAAATCATCTGGCAGTACAGAGGAAGGGTCTGGATTTTTCCAGATAAGTAATTTTGATGTAAGTCTAGTGACTCAAAGTCAAGATACTGGCTTCCAGAATTATCAATTTGATTCAGAGGGTGGAATACAGATAGAAGTATCCACATCATATTTCAATGGAACAAACATACAAGGTGCTAATGTCAGCCTTGAAAGACTTGTTGTAATGAGCGCAAATAGTTTCCAGGAATTATCTACAGATAATTACGATGTTTCAGCTATAGCTTTGACAGATGGAGATGGTACTACTTCTTTTACTCTAAATCCTGCAAGTGGAGAGAGTTGGCCAAAAGGAGACTATCTTGCTTTTGTCAATGTCAATGAAGGTGGAAGCACGCAGATGTCACAGGTATGGTACATGGTCAGAAGTATGGATGCCTATGCAATCACATCAAGGATGTCTGCAAAGTATTCTCCAGAAGAGACAGTAAGTTTTGATGTGTCTGTTACAGATCTTGATTATAATGGAATAGAAAATGCAAATGTGACTTTGTTAGATATATACAATCTAGACAGCGATAGCTTGGTCTCAGGTGTTGCTGCTGTATCTGCACAGACAGATTCATGGGGTTACGCTTCAGTATCATTCTCGGCTCCTTTAGATCCGGGGGATTATTTCGCGATTTTTAGCGCAACACATCCAACAACAGGAGATTCAGAAACAGTCTATGGCTGGTTCAGAGTCCTTAATGGTGGTTATGTTTTGGATGCTACTCTTAAGTATGCATCAGAATCTGTTGTTACGCCAGGAGGTAATGTAAATTACGTCGTGACTGTTAAAGATCAGGATGGTCAAGGAGTTGCATATAGGAATGTTACATTCTACAAGCTGGTGAATATTGATGAGTTCCCGCATGAAGAATCAGAACCAACAATATTAACAGAGGGAGTGACAGATTCAGAAGGATCGGCAGATGTCATACTCACAGCACCACGCACTGAAGGTCATTGGATACCTTTATTGAATATTGATGGTATCAATATCACAGATGAATCAATAGTCCAACATTTTGATACTAAATACATAAATTTAGAGGTATTCCTGCAAGACAATGACAGTATAATACAGAATACATTTGCTCCACTATCTCCTGTAGTTGTGAATGTCTCACTACAGAATCCTTCAGGTGGAGATATTGACATGACATCGTTAACTCTTGTAGATTATTTCTTTCCAAGATTGAGAAGAACAAATACTTTAGGAGCTGCAATCACAGAAGGTTTTGAGGATTATAATTCCTTGAGTTTCACTGCACCAGAAGCCACAGGTAATTATATACTTCATATAAGGTCAGTAGATGGTTCAGCAAACAGAAAATTGATATCTGTGCCGTTCGAAGTTGGTAATCAATTCTCTTATTCAGTATATCTTGAAAGTTTTGAGTTTGGCATCTCTGAACAGATACCTATACAGTTCTCTGTAACAGGAGGACCAGCAAAAGTACAACTCATGTCAGTAAGAGACACATTTGAAGGCATTGTTGTGGAGAATGAGAGCAGTGCCAGTGCGCCTGTCAGTGATTCAACAATAGAATATTCTGTAGGTCCTATAGCCGCAATAGGAGATTATGAACTTGAACTATGTATATTCACAGGAAGTTCATGCAATGATGATTCTGATAGAGAATTCAGGATGGTAAGTATAGAATCAGATTATTTCGTAAATGCCTGGCCAGACAGGGTATCAGGAATGTACACATCAGAAGAGGGAGCGACAATCAATCTTGAACTTCTTGATTCATCTCAAACCCCAACAGCTTTTGATAGTGTTGATGTTCTTAGTGTCATAGAACAATCTACTGGAAATGATGTTGTGGGATCAACAATCGCTACTCCTGCAGGAGACACAGTCAATCTTGAGATTTCTCAACCAGGAGATTATAGAGCAACTATACGTCTTGAGAAAAGTGGTCAGTGGTATGAGGTAGATGTGTGGTTCATGATAGAGGATTACCGACTCAATGTTATCACAGATGATACAGGATTTGATTATGGTGTCGGTATACCCATCACGTTCAACATTAGTGGATTTGGGAATGAATCCGGCAAACTATACATAATGGATGAGCATAATAATTGGGAGGTAATTTCAAGATACACACAGAATTTCAGTCTATCAGATGGAAGAGCTCAAGTTGATATAAACATAGATGAGCCAGGATGGTATGTCGCAACAGCCGCAATACCTAGCTTGACTGTTTCAGACAGAAAAGAATCACACTATACATTCTCAACAGGAGCGGGATTTGAAGCTTATCTGGACTATGCATCTATAAATAATCAGTTCTCACCAGGTGAAGATGTTGTACTTGAATTCGATATGTTTGTTGGAGGACCTCATGATGGGTCAGTCAATATAACAGTAGATATCAGGAATCCTCATAACTGGGAAATCATAAACGAAAGCATCTTTGATAGTTCTGTAGGGGTCACATCAGGACAAGGTAGTGTGAATCTAACTGATCATGGTCTACTGGATGGAGAATATGTTGCAGAGATAGAATTTAGTTATGGTGGAGAATCTGTATATGCAGATTATTGGTTCAGGATTGCTGGAAGAGAATTATACATCCATACAACCGAGTGGAACTATGACGTTGGCGATAGTGTCGTGATAAATACGGAACTATATGATGGAGGAATTGTTCAGGAAGGAGTCAATATAACAATAGAAAATATCACAAGGTCCGGAGAAGCAGTCAATGTGACATATAATACAAAGACAGATACGACAGACTCTAATGGAGAAGCAACTGTTTCATTTGATCTGCCTAAAGAATCAGGCAAGTACAAGGTTGAAATTTCAGAAAATGATCAGGATCTACGACGATTCATAACAATAAGCACACAAGGATATAATGTGTGGGTGGATAAACCTGCAGAAGATTGGGACAAATGGGCTTATCATGTGAGTGATGAATTCAGATTAGAGTTAAGAGTCAATGATAAGGATTGGAACGGGGTAGAGAATGTTTCAGTAGAGTACACCATAAGAGATGTGGATGATGATTGGAATATAGTGACGGGTCCTGTTGATGCAGGAGCGACAGATGTGAATGGTTATAAAGAAGTATCATGGACAGTCACACAATCAGGAAATTACTTCATGGAAATAGATGTTGACGACGGTTCATTTACTGAAGGACGATCTTTTAGTGTTGTCGCATTCGACTATTTTTCATATCTTAGAGGTGAAGTAGGAGAGACAACTTATTCTGACTGGGAGATCCCTGATTTCGCAATTGTTGTGCTTATAGCAGATGTGATGTCAGGAGATACCCCTGTAGAAGGAGCTCTTGTTGAACTCGTGGAAGTCAGGAACCTGATGGACTGGAGCGAAGAGAATGCAACTGTTATACAAGGAAGCGCAGTCACAAATTCAGAAGGCAGAGCAAAGCTTAAGATCCAGGCAGAAGGGTTATCACAAGGATCAGATTTCATAATGCGTTATAATATATCCTCAGGAAATGAGACTGCAGAAGGTGAAGCGTGGTTCAGGATAGTTGATTATACATTCAATGCAGAACTCACATATCCTCAAACCCTAAATGATACTACAGGTTATATAACAACCAGTAAAGGGCCAGGAGAGATGGCATTCATAATTGTGAATTATACAGGATCAACAGATAATGATGAAAGAGTATGCATTGATGATATCAGAAGATGGGATGGTTATCGTAACTATGTAGGTCAGTGCTACACAATAACCAATGGATCAATGACAATAAATTTCACAACACCTACTGAGTCAGGAGGATATGATGTGATAGTGGTCCTTGTCTCTGGAGGAGATGGTAGTACAATGCAAGGTGAGTGGAAAGAGGACAGATGGCTTTGGTTTGATGTATCTGGTGGAGCAGAAGCAAACTGGGAAGTTAATGTCTGGTCAGAAGGTGGACCTAATGCCTGGACAGGACAACCAAAAACATTCAGATACGAGATGTTCAATAGACAGAACTGGATGAGCAATAGCAACATATCAGGAACATGCGGAAACATCAACATAACTGAGATACGCAATTCTCAAACATGGGAAGAAGAAATTTATGATGACCTGAATATCCGGTTTGAATAACAGGAGATGTGTACAGATCCAAACGGTAATGAATGGCCTTGCGGTCCTCCAGGAGGAGCACTGACATTTGATATACCTGCAGATCTTGAAGCAGGAGAGTATAAAGCAATTATATTATGTGAAGAACAGAATATACAGAGAGATGTGTGGTTTCGAGTAGCATCATTCCAGGTCAGTTCATTGATGAAAGAGATTGTGAAAATGAATCAGAATGTCAGTTTCTGGGTCAAGATAACTCGGAAAGACGGAACACCACTTTCAGGAGCTGATGTCACATTAAACAAGTTAAGAGATAACTGGGGAGACAGAGTCATAACTGAATATGATCTGACTTATCAGACAGATGCAAATGGAGAAGTGATAGGTAATTTCATAGCACCAGGTCAACCAGGAGAGTTCGAGATTGACCTAACAGTCACTGATGGAAATCAGACACAACGTATTGAAAGATGGTTCAGGATAAGAGATCTTGATATACTAGTAGATACAGGAGCGACAGAGTTCTTTTCAGGAGATGATGTCAAGATATCTGTCATGGCAAGAGATCCAGTAACACTTGAACCCGTGGAAGGCGCAGAAGTAAGATTGAACCTTTGGGCGCATTGCTTTGATATGGGCCCTCCTATGAGCTCATCAATGGGATCGGGAGAGTGTGAACAGTCAACATGTGATACTTGCATGGCAACAAATTGCGCAGGCAATGAAACCGATGAATGCAGGATTGATCAATGTGATACTGAATGCAGTGATTGTGGAGGAGATGATCCAGTCTATTCAGGAGGCTGTATGGATATGGACCAGACAGGATGCGGTGAGACAGACGGTGTTTGTCAATGGTCTGGTGAATTCAACTATTGCATGAGTTCAGAAGAATATACTTGTAAGAGCAATACTGATCCTTCAACCTGTGAAACAAACCCAGAATGTATCTGGGATACCTTCATGCAGGAATGTATGTTCAACATGGGAGAGATGCATCATGATGACTGCCCTCCTTCCCAGTATGTAACAAAGCAGACAAATTATGAAGGAACAGCAACATTCATTATGACTCAGATGCAGAAAGCTGAGTATGAGCTTGACATAGAAATCCAGGATCCTGTGAACTGGCGTACGTCATGGATCCATAAATCATTCAATGTAAGAAAGTATAACATAACAGCTTCGACACCAGGAGATCAGATAAAGTATGCACCAGGTGACACTGTTAATGTCTTGATTGGAGCGACTGACAATAGTGGCGTGGTTCTAAATAATTTCACTATTGAAGCAGGCGTAGAGCAGATGATGATGGGAAAAGAAGGCGATGACTGTATGATGATATGGGACGAAAGTGCTTGTAATGCCCGAGAAAACTGCGAATGGTTAGATGAAGAATATGGTGGTTTCTGCGAATATTTAGAAGCGATGATGTCAGAAGAAGTAATGGATGTTGCTATAGATAATGGCACAGCAGAATTTAACATGACAATATATGAGAATGTCTCTTTTACCGGAGGAGCAATGCTTTGGATGGATATAATTGATTCTGAAGGCAGGATAGTAGATATGTATGATATGTTTCTGATAGTTCAGAATGGGGATTTCAATGTGACAGTTGAGAATACCATAGTGGATGCGGGAGAATTCCTAAGTATAAATGTAAGTTCTTCAAATACGAGTCATTCTATATCCCCTGAGGTTAGACATATAGAGATGCAGGGTGGGATGGTGTCAATGAACCAGTTGATGGGTGGAGGACCTGATTCAGGTAATATTGATTGGTATGAATCAGAGACATATCTAAGTCCTGCAAACCCGACACATTTTGTGATGAGTGCAAGAGAGACTAAAGGTGATTACAAAGCATTAGCCACTGTGACTACCAGAGGTAAAGCATCTTTTGGTATGCCTGATCCAGAGTATACACAAGGTATGATACTGGCAAGCTACACAGTCAATTCCTCATCAGGCGAGTGCAGAAAGGATTATGAATGTAACGACGGAAATAGTACTACATCAGACAAATGTGTCTGGTTGGAGTGCGTCTACAGGAATTCAAATGATATCAATCTATCTGCAGGCGAGTGTAACTTTAATTATCAGTGTGATCAGGACTCAAATCCTGATACAGTAGAGGCTTGCTTTAATTTCCAATGTGTCTATGTCAATACTGTTGATTGTCAGTCAGATTATGAGTGTGATGATAGTATTAACTCAACAGTGGATCTATGCGTGGATTATCAATGTGAAAATCATAACTCATCAGATCTGGAATGTTTCTCAGATTTTGACTGCAGTGATGCTGATAACTCTACAATAGATATCTGCAATGCAGGTATATGCACTTATGTGAATGATGCATATGCTGAATGTACTACAGGAGCAGAATGCAATGATGGAAATTCTGATACAGTTGATTGGTGTGATTTCTCCACGTATTCCTGCATACACGAACAGGACTATGGAGACTGCTCATTTGACTATGATTGTGATGACGCAAACTCGTCAACATTTGACAGGTGTACATATGGATGGTGTGACAACATCAATCAGGCAGATGTGGGATGTACAAATGATGCAGAATGTCAGGACAGCAATCTAGATACTTATGACTATTGCGACTGGGACATGCTTGCCTGTATGCATACCACTGATTCAGAATGTACTCCAATGAATGAGCAGACTGCATGTAATGATGCTGACCCTGCTACAATAGACCGATGCGACTGGGGAGGATGCATCCACATACAAAACTCAACAATTGATTGTTATTCAAACGCAGATTGTGGAGAAGGTCAGTTCTGTGATACCTGGTGGTTTGAGTGCATTGATCCTGGAGATGGATTCTGTTGGATGGACCAGGATTGCGGATCAGGAGAATACTGCATGGATGGTTGGTGCTTTTCAGGAACCATGGAAGGACTATACTCATGGGACAGGGAAGAGTATTATAATACTTCAGGCGAAGGTGGAGATGAGATGAAACCAGGTGGAATGGGCAATCCAGGTGCAGACATGGTTGAGGTCGCATTAGCAGATGTCTCTGATGCCGGAACGATGATGTATGCGCATTTCAGGACAGGAGGTTTCGAAGCAGATTTCGGAGTCGGACTGCCACGATGCGGCGGATCATTTAGTGCAGTGCCGGGTCTTACTGAAGAGAGGTTCATAATATACATAGACACTGATGCAGATGCAACAGATGACAATTTCGACACGAATGCAGAATATCGTGCAGTAGCAAAATTTACTGGTAGTGGAATGGGAACAGAACCAGATGATTACGCTGTTGAGTACAACTCTAATGGTGTTGGGTCCTGGGTGGATGTGACACAAGGATCTGAGACTGCGTATGTTAATTGCTGGCCATCCTTTGTTGATATGGGAATAGATTTCGAGCATATCAATCTCGACGTGAATGATTCCATAAGAGTGAAGTATGTCACAGAATACTATGATGGGTCATGGAACAAGGTTGACTACCTTCCAAACAGTGGCTGGTTGGATTATACTGTAGGAGGTGAAGGTGGCGAGCCTGGAGCTGTATGTGGCAATGGAATTGTAGAAGCAGGCGAGAATTGTGATGGAGCAAATCTTACAGGACAGAGTTGTATAAGTCGCGGATTTGATGGTGGATCTCTTTCTTGTAATTCGTGTCAGTTCAATGAAGGCTCTTGTTTTAATAATGTGACAAATTCGACCTGTGGTAATGGAATAGTAGAGGACGGAGAAGATTGCGACGACAACAACACTTTGAATGGAGATGGATGTGATGACTCGTGTCATAATGAAGGTCCTAGCGCCTTTTTCTTAGATAAGATGATGCTTGGTGGTCCGTTTGTCATGAATAGTACAGCACAATTCATGATAAATATCACTAACATGGGAAATGATACATTCAGCAAAGTTCCTATGATAGATGAATTTGACACAACTTGTCTTGATTTTGCAACAGCATCACATACACCAGACTTTGAAAATGATACTGAAATAGGATGGCTTGACCTTACTGCAACCATGGGCTATAATCTGACCCCTGGACTGAGCTATCTGCTGAATACGAATTTCACGACGACATGCGCAATCAATGATACATACAACAGAATTGATATTGAAAATCCATGGAATTCAAGCGGCGTTACAGACATATTTTTGTTCATCGAAATACTGTTTGATATCGGTGGAGGGGAGTGAAAATGAAAAGAGAGATAATATGGTTGGTTGTACTCCTTATGATGGCAAGTTGCGCTTACGCAATCACCTGCAGTACAGACTCGACAAAATTGGTCGTAGTTGGTACATCAGAGGATATTTCAATATCCTGCTCAGGTATAGGAAGCACAACAACTGTCACTGTGACGCCATCAGGCTATTCAGCTTCTTGTCTGCAGCTTGACAAAGGAAGTGATGCATTATCAAGTTCATCTGCATCTGCAACATTCACAGTCACAGGACTAAGCAGAGCGTGCCAGAACAATGTCGGTTCAAGGACTATAGGCTGGACCTTTACTGCTTCAGACAGTTCAAGCATTTCAGGAGAGGAAACAGTGGTCTCTGTTGTTTCACCACCAAGCATGGTAGTGTCTTTTGTAGAGGCGGATTATTCAGGCATTGAAGGAGGAAACGTCACTTTAGTCCTTGAGATAGCAACACCACCTCAGAATCAGATAGATATACAGGATGTTGTAGCTACAGTCTCTACAGCACTTAATTTATCCAGTGATGATGGATTATACAATCAGACAATAAGTATGATAGATGTCTCTGAATCTTCTACAGTATATTTGACCTGGATGTTGACAAATCTTCCACCTCCTCCTCCTGGAGCGGAGGGGTATAATTTTTCAGTATCTATAACAGCAGCTAATGCGAATTCAGATTCCACAGATACTGTGATAATATTAAGCAATGAGAGTGGTTCCACAGAAATAACAATACAATTAAAGGATGGCTGGAATCTTATTAGCATCCCTGTGACTGCTTCCAATACAACTACTGCAGCGGTAATGTCGAGTGTCTCAGATGACTGGTCGGGAATATATAGTTGGGATGCTTCAGGCACACAGTATCTTTTCAATGATAAATCATTGCCTGGGTTCATATCTCTTACAGATATAACACCGTCAATAGGGTTCTGGGTGAATATGGATGCGGACGCGAATCTTTCTGTCACAGGCACTGTTCCTGATTCGGGCGTGACAGATTTTGATATTGCAATAGGATGGAATATGGTGGGATACCCTTCTGCTGATTCACAGAATCTTTCAAGTGCTCTGAGTACTATTGCGGGAAAATACACTGGTGTGTATGCGTGGGACTCAACCAACAGTACGTAATAAGTTAGGTTTTGGGTGATTTCTCTGGTTTTTGTTGTTTTTTGTTTGATTTGTATTCTGTAGTGCCGATATCTTAATATATATGTAATATATATTAAAAGATATGCGTAA